>JAXDHC010000575.1:0-7580 GCA_034664705.1 Solirubrobacteraceae bacterium | reverse complement strand
TTCGGCGGGACGACGACCGACGCGGCGCGCGACGGCGAGCCGGCTGCCGGGGAGGAGGCCGTCCTCGCCGCCGCCAGCGCGCAGGAGCGCCTGCGCGGCGAGCGCTTCGAGCGCCTCAGCCCCGCGGAGGTCGAGCAGGCGCGCGCGCTCATCGCCGCACTGCGCCTCGCACCGCCGATGCGCCGCTCGCGCCGGGCGCGGCGCGGGCGCCGCGGCGAGCACGTCGACGTGCGCGCGACGCTGCGCGGCAGCCTGCGCACCGGCGGCGATCCCGTCCGCGTGGCCCGGCGCCGCCGGCGCCTGCAGCCGCGCCGCGTCGTGTTCCTGCTCGACGTCTCCGGCTCGATGGAGCCGTACGCCCGCGCGCTGCTGGCGCTCCTGCAGGGCTCGGTCGGCGCCGCCAACGCGGAGGCGTTCGTCTTCGCCACGCGCCTGACGCGGCTCACCCGCACGCTGGCCACGCGCGACCCGCAGGCGGCGCTCGACCGGGCGCTCGAGGCGGCGCCCGACTGGTCCGGCGGGACGCGCATCGCCGCCGCGCTCGGGGCCTTCGTCGACCGGTTCGGCCGGCGCGGCATGGCGCGCGGCGCCGTCGTCGTGATCCTCTCGGACGGCTGGGAGCGCGACGAGCCCGAGGAGCTCGGCCGCCAGATGGCGCGCCTGCGCCGCCTGGCGCACCGGATCGTGTGGGTCAACCCGCGATCGGCCGCGGCCGACTACGCTCCGCTCGCGGGCGGCATGTCCGCCGCGCTGCCGTTCTGCGATGCCTTCCTCAGCGGTCACAGCGTGGCCGCCCTCGACCAAGTCCTCGACGCGATCGGAGCCACCCAGTGAAGTTCGAGAACACCTTCGAAGTCGACGCCCCCATCGACGAGGTCTACGCGACCCTCCTCGACGTCGAGCGCGTGGCGCCCTGCGTCCCGGGCGCCGAGGTCCTCGAGAAGACGGGCGACGACGCCTACCAGGTCGCCATCAAGGTCAAGGTCGGCCCGATCTCGATGACGTACCGCGGCAACGTGGAGATCGTCGAGCGCGACGAGGCCAACCACAGCGCCGTCATGCGCGCCCGCGCGCGCGAGACCCGCGGCCAGGGCACGGCCGACGCCCGGGTCACGCTGTCGCTGGTCGAGGACGGCTCGAAGACCAAGGGCACCATGGTCTCCGACGTGCAGCTCGCCGGCCGCGCGGCGGCGATGGGCCGCGGGATCATCCAGGACGTCTCGGCCAAGCTCATCACCACCTTCTCCGAGAACCTCGAGGCGATGCTGTCCGGCGACGGCGCGGCCGAGGACGCCGCTGCCGCGCAGGTCCCGATCCCCGCCGGCGCGCAGCCGGAGTCCGGCGCGGCGCAGACCGGCCCGGCGGGCGGCGAGCTGTCCGGCGCCGGCGCGCAGGCGCCGCCCCCGGTGTCGCCGACGTCGGCGCCGCCGCAGTCGCCGGCGTCACAGCCGTCCACGGCGCCGAAGCCCCGCGCGGCCGCGCCGGCCCAGGAGAGCTCGCTGCCGGTCGGCAAGATCGTGGGCTCGGTGCTGGCCGCGCGACTGCGCGATCCGAAGGTCATCGGTGGCGTCGTGGCCGGTTTCGCGGCGCTCTTGGCCGCGGTGCGGCGGTTGCGAAAGGGGTAGCCTGCTCGCGTGAGCTTCACCGTCGAGCTGCCCCGGATCGAGGGCCCTGGGAGCGGTCTCGGGGGCGAATGGCGCGTGATCGTCCGCAACGACGACCACAACACGTTCGACCACGTCGCCCACACCCTGGCGCGCTACGTGCCGGGCGTGACCGTCGCGACGGGCTACACGATGGCCGACCGCATCCACAACAGCGGTCAGACCATCGTGTGGAGCGGCCACAAGGAGCCGGCCGAGCTGTACTGGGAGCAGCTCAAGGACGCCGGCCTCACCATGGCCCCGCTCGAGCAGGGCTAGGCAGGCGGGAGGCGCTCCTCCGTGGCGCGCCTCCTCCTCGGCCCGCTCCTGCGCCACGTCGGCGCGGACGACGCCACCGTCTGGGTGAAGGTCGACGGGCCGTGCGATGTCGAGGTCCTCGGCTGTCGCGACCGCACGTTCTGCATCGAGGGCCACCACTTCGCGCTCGTCCACGTCACGGGCCTGGAGCCCGCGACGGCGCGCCCGTACGAGGTGCGCCTCGACGGCGAGCGCGTCTGGCCGCTCGACGGCGCCGGCTGGCCGGCGAGCTGCATCCGCACGGTCGGCGACGACCACGGCGTGCGGATCTCGTTCGGCTCCTGCCGGGTGGCGCACCCCAGCGAGCCGCCGTGGACGCTCACCAAGGACGAGGACCCGCGCGGGCGCGAGCACGATGCGCTGCGCGCGCTGGCCATGCGCATGCGCGTCCAGGACCAGGACGAGTGGCCGCATCTCCTGCTGCTGCTGGGCGACCAGGTCTACGCCGACGAGGTGCCGCCCGCGACCGCCGAGTTCATCGCCGCGCGCCGCGATCCGACGGTGCCGCCCGGCGAGCAGGTCGCCGACTTCGAGGAGTACTGCCGCCTGTACGAGGACTCGTGGTCGGAGCCGGCGGTGCGCTGGCTGCTGTCGACGCTCCCGACGGCCATGATCTTCGACGACCACGACATCCACGACGACTGGAACACGTCGCGCAGCTGGGTGCGCGCCATCCGCTCGAAGGGCTGGTGGGACGAGCGGATCGTCGGCGGCTTCATGTCCTACTGGGCCTTCCAGCACCTCGGCAACCTGCCGCCCGAGGACCGCATGGCCGACGCGACCTACCGCGCCGTGCGCGAGTGCGACGGCGACGCCGGGCCGATCGTGCGCGAGTTCGCCTTCGCCGCCGACCGCGACGTCGCCGGGGCGCGCTGGAGCTATCGCCGCGACATCGGCCGCACGCGCCTCGTGATCATGGACTCGCGCGCGGGGCGCGTGCTGCGCCCGGACGCGCGCTCGATGGTCGACGACGACGAGTGGGCCTGCATCGAGGAGTGGTCGGAGGGGACGTTCGACCACCTCGTCTACGGCACGTCGCTGCCCGCGTTCCTCGGGCGCGGCATGCACTTCCTCGAGGCGTGGAACGAGGCGCTCAGTGAGGGCGCCTGGGGCCGCCTGGCCGGACGGGCCGCGGAGCGGATGCGCCAGACGCTCGACCTCGAGCACTGGGCGGCGTTCGGGCGGTCGCTGCGGCGCCTCGAGGACCTGCTGGAGCGCGTGGCGTCGGGCGCGCACGGCGAGCCGCCGGGCAGCGTCGTGCTGCTGTCGGGCGACGTGCACCACGCCTACCTCGCGCGCGCCCACTTCGCGGCGGCGAACGGTCACCGCAGCCCGGTCTACCAGGCGGTGTGCTCGCCGCTGCGCAATCCGCTCGACAGCCACGAGCGCCGCGCCATCCGGATCGGCATGTCGCGCGCGGGCGAGCGCGTCGGCCGGGCGCTCGCGCGCGCGGCCCGCGTCGCGCCGGAGAGCGTGCGGTGGAGCATCGACGAGGGCCCGTGGTTCGACAACCAGGTCGCGACGCTCGAGCTCGACGGCCGGCGCGCCTGGATGGCGCTCGACAAGGCCGTCGCCGCCGACGGCGGCGCCCCGCGGCTCGAGCGGGTCATGCACACCCGGTTGGCGTAGGCGGTTCCGGCGCCGGTTTCGGATCGGCGGGAGTGGGCAACAGCCGGAAATCGACCAACACGGCCACCAAGCCGGGTATTCTCGCCGGATGGAGGGGAGCAGGGACGACGACGCTGTCGTTGGTGCCCGTGCCCAGCGCGAGCAGGAGCTCCTGCGCCGGATTCACGGCAACGGCGACATGCGCGCCCGCGACCAACTGGCCGAGGAGATGCTCCCGCTCGCCCGCGCGCTGGCCGGCCGCTATGCAGGGCGCGGCGAGCCGCTGGACGATCTCGTCCAGGTCGCATGCGTGGGGATCATGAAGGCGATCGACGGCTTCGACGTCACCCGCGAGGTGCGCTTCTCGTCCTACGCGACGCCGACGGTGCTCGGCGAGATCAAGCGCCACTTCCGCGACAAGACGTGGTCCGTGCGCGTCCCGCGCGGCCTGCAGGAGCTCCAGCTGCAGGTGGCCAAGGCGCGCGACAAGCTCACGAACGAGCTCGGCCGCTCACCGACCGTCCAGGAGCTCGCGCAGGCGATCAGCGCGCCGTTCGAGGAGGTCCTGGCGACGATCCAGAGCTCCAGCGCGCGCCGCACGCGATCGCTCGAGGAGCCGACCGGCGAGGACGTCACGCTCGCCGACTCGCTCGGCGGCAACGACCCGGAGCTCGACCGCGCCGAGATGCGCGCGCTGCTCGACGGCGCCTTCGGCGTCCTCAGCGACCGCGACCGAGAGGTGCTGCGCCTGCGCTTCGAGGAGGACATGACGCAGACGGAGATCGCCACCCGGATCGGCGTCTCCCAGATGCAGGTGTCGCGCCTGATCCGCCAGTCGCTCGCACGGCTGCGCATGGACATCGAGCGGCGCCCGGACCGGCCGATCAAGGGCGCGGTCTAGCGGCGGCGGCCTGCGCGGCGCGCGCCAGCCGCGCGCGCCGCCGCGCCCCGGCGACCTCGAGCTGCGCGAGGCGCTCGGCGTTCAGCCGCCGCAGCTCCTCGGCGCGGGGCGAGGGCACGGAATCGTAGATGTCGCGAAGGCGCCGCATCGGCCCGGAACCATGGGCCGCACCGCCGATCAGCCGCCGGCGAGCACGACGTCGTAGCCCGCGGCGCGGAGCACCTCGACGACGACGTCGCGGTGATCGCCCTGCAGCTCGATGACGCCGTCCTTGACCGAGCCCCCGACGCCGCAGCGCTTCTTCAGGCGTCCGGCGAGCTCGCGCAGGCCGTCGTCGTCGACCGGCACGCCGGCGACGGTCGTGACCGCCTTCCCGCGGCGGCCGCTCGTCTCGCGGCGCACGCGGACCCGCCCGTCGCCGGAGAGCCGCTCCTTGACCTTCGGGTCGCGCGCACGGCGCAGGTCGCCGTCGTCGCTGGACCACACGACCTTCGCATCGCGCCTCGGCATCCGCCCGACGGTAGCGAAGGGCGGCGTCTCAGGCCGCGTCGAGCGCCGTCTCGCGCCGCCGCCGGCGCAGCGCCGCGACGGCGACGGCCGCCGGGGCCCCGATGAGGGCGAGGGGGAGCGCGAAGGCCGCGGCGATGATCACGACCCCGGCGGCGACCTCGAGGCCGCGCAGCGCCGCGCGCCACGCGTCGGCGGGCGTCCAGCGGTCGCCGCGCGACGGCGCCGCCGCGCTCGATCGCGTCGCCGTGACGGTGAGGTCGACCGTCGCGTAGGCCGTCCGCCCGCGCAGCGCGCGCAGCTCGCGCTCCAGGCGCCGCACCCGCGCGCTCGCGGCGTCGAGGCGGGCGCGCAGGCGGGCGGCCTGGCCGCCCGTCGCCGTGGCCAGCGCCGCCACGAGCGCCCGGCGCCGCGTGCGCTCGTCGCGCAGCCGCGCCGCGGTGCCGTCGTGCGCGCCGGTGAGGTCCTGGGTCGCCTGCTCGATCGAGCGCACGTGGGCGAGGCGGCTGAGGGCGGCGAGCGTGGCGTCGAGCCGCGTCGTGGGGATGCGCAGGACGAAGGTCGCGGAGCCGCGGCGCCCGTCGCGCGCGACCGACGAGCCCGCCACGAAGCCGCCGGAGCGCTGGGTCGTCCGCACGACGGCGTCGGTCACCGTGTCGAAGCGCCCGGAGGCGGTGCCGAGCTCGACGCGGACGGTGCGCTCGACGCGCCGGCCCGGAGCGGGGACCGGGCTCGGCGCGGGCGCGGCGGCCACGCCGGGCGCGCCGGGAACGGCCGGGACCGCGGGGGCGCCCGGCGCGCCGGAGGCGGCGGAGTCGCCGGCGGCGCGCGACTCCGGCGTCGCCTGCGGGGTCGCGGCGCCGGACCCGCTCGCGCCCCTGACGGACAGCGTCTCGTCGCCCGCGCCGCCGCGCAGGCCGAGGACGACGACGAGCGCCAGCAGCGCCGTCGCGGCCACGCCGAGCGCCGGAACGAGCGCGCGGCGGCGCTCCCGTGCCGCGCGCACGGCCGCCCGCGCCGCCCGCCCGGCGCGCGATCGCCGCGGTGCGGGCGGGAACCCCGCGGCGACGCGGGCGTCGAGCGCGGCGCGCGCCGGGGCGCCGTGCCGCGGCGCGACGGCCCGGACGTCCCGCGCGAGGGCGGCGAGCGACGGGTCAGCGCCGGGCGCCGCGGCGAGGGCGGCCTCGAGCTCTTCGAGGTCGCGCGCGACCGCCGGGTCGAGGGGCTCAGGACGTCGCATGGCAGGCCTCCCGGAGACGGTGGACGGCGCGGTGCAGGCGCGTGCCGGCGTTGCTCGGCGAGATGCGCAGGACGGCGGCGATCTCGGCGTTGTCGAGGCCGGCGAAGAACTTGAGGGCGACGAGCTCGCGGTCGCGCGGATCGAGCGCGGCGAGCGCGGCGCGGACCGTGGCCCGGCGCGCCGGATCGGCGTCGTCATCGAAGGCGGGCTCCTCGGAGCCCGGCTCCGCGGCGAGCGCGGCGACGCGCCGTCGGCGGCGCAGCTCGTCGAGGGCCGTGTGGCGGGCGATGCCGAAGAGCCACTGGCGCTGGCTGCCGCGGCGGGCGTCGTACGTGCCCAGCCGGCGGTAGGCGCGCTCGAACGCGGCGGCGACGACGTCCTCGGCGACGACGCGGTCGCGCACGATGGTCGCGACGTAGGCGTAGAGGTCGTCGACCGTCGCGCGGTAGAGCGCCTCGAACGTGGAGGCCGACAGCGGCCCGTCGCCCGGGCCGGGCGACGGCCCGGCGGCCGGCACGGGCGTGGCGGTGGTCAGGACAGGCACACCCGCACTACGCACGGGCGGCCGATCCATCACGCCGGACGCCTCATCTCCGCGCGAACGCTACTGCCGCGAGGCCCGCCGGCCAAGTCGCGGCGAGGCGCGCCGGGCTACCCGCGGCGGCGCGCCGCGCGGTCGTCGATCCACTCGCCGAGGGCGCCGGCGCCGGCGGCGATCCGGTGGCCGACCCGGCCCGTGGGCGACGGATCCGCCGGCGCGACGGCGTCGTCGGGACGGCCGGCGAGCGCCAGCACGGCGGCGAGCACCGCGGCCTCGTGGCCGGCGAGGCGCTCCTGCCAGCGCGCGCACAGGTCGCGCAACGGCTCGTCGCCGCGCGTGCCTGCGAGGCCGGCCAGGTAGCCCAGGAGCGTCACGCAGTGCTGGACGTCCAGCAGCGCGAAGCGCAGGGCCTGGTTGCGCTCGAGCAGCGCGTCGGGCGACGACGGGCGGGCGCTGGCGAACCGCCCGGCGAGGGCGGCGGCCGGCTCGGCGTGCACGCCGCGCCGCGCGCCCGCGACGGTCAGCTCGCGGACGAGCGCCGCGGCGTCCTGGGCGCCCACGGCGAGCATCGCCCCGGCCTCACCGCCGGTCCGGTCCGCGAGGCGGGCCCAGTGGCGGGCGAGCTGGCGCGCGAAGGCGTGCAGCTCGCGGATGGCGCGATGCTCGGCGGGGTGCATGCACCGGGTACGGCCGACTCAGCCGACGAGATCGCCGCCGGGCTCGGCGCCCTCGGGGCCGCCGACGGCGGTGTGGGCCATCTCCGGCTCGATCGTCGCGGAGGTGATGAGCTCGGTCCAGCCGTACAGGACCGGCACCTGGTAC
>JAXDHC010000574.1:0-7953 GCA_034664705.1 Solirubrobacteraceae bacterium | reverse complement strand
TGAGCGAGGTGGCGAAGTGCAGGGACGGCATGGCGGCCAGCGGATTGCCTCCGAGAACATCGTAGAGGGGGCTCCAGGCGGCTCTCCAGAACGCCTCGCCGTGCTCGAACATCATGCGCCGCAGGGCCGGATCATGGTCGCCGAGCACCCCCTGCTCGGCCGCGAACCAGGGCGGCGCCGTCGGCAGCGCCCAGTAGCCGATCAGCCCCAGGTCGAACACGGCGTAGATCTGCGCCGCGCCGCGCGGGAACAGCTCCGGGCGCCGCCAGCGCAGCCACGCGACCGTGCTGTGCGGGACGAAGAACCACAGCCAGTGGCTCCAGACGAGGACCTGGTCGGCGCGGCCGATGGCGCCCGGCCGCGCGAGCGCCCGCTGCAGGCGCAGGCCCGGCAGGTCGCCCAGGCCGAGCACGCGGTCGATGGCCACGGGGTAGCGCACGCGGACCCGCGCGCGCAGGCGCTCGGGGTCGTCGTTCGGCATCTGGTAGGTCGCGACGTAGGCCCACATCTGCAGCACGCACACGGCGGCGTCGCGCCTGGCGGTGCGCGGCATCGCGACGCACAGCGCCGGCGGCGCGGTCGCCGAGACGGCGGTCACCACGGCGGGTGGGATGCGAACGCGGCGACGGGCGAGCGGGACCGCCACCCCGACGGCCACCACCCCCCACGCGGCCGCGCGAATGGCCTTCGACGCGCGCACAGCGCGGCCAGTATAGGTCCGGCGGCGGACCGCTTCGCGGGGGCGCGCCCCGCGCGGGCGCCGGCTCGCGGCCGTCCGCCCGGCGCCTGCACGCGCGCTCCCGGCGGCGTCCGCGGTCGGCATCACCTAGTACAAAGGGAAGCAGTGCCCGAGCTGAAGCCAGGCGACGTCTTCGCCGGTCACCGCGTCACCGGCGTCGCCGGGCGCGGCGGCATGGGCATCGTGTACCGGGCGGTGCAGCTGGACCTCGAGCGCGCGGTCGCGCTCAAGCTCATCGCCACCGCGCTGGCCGAGGACCCGTCGTTCCGCGACCGCTTCGTGCGCGAGTCGCGCCTGGCCGCCGCCATCGACCACCCCAACGTCATCCCGATCTACTACACGGGCGAGCACGACGGCGACCTCTACATCGCCATGCGCTACGTCGAGGGCAGCGACCTGCGCACGCTCGTGCGCGCCGCCGGCGGGCTCGAGCCGCCGCGCGCGGCGCACATCGTCGCGCAGGTCGCGAGCGCGCTGGACGCCGCCCACGAGCGCGGGATCGTGCACCGCGACGTCAAGCCGGCCAACGTGCTGCTCGGCGCGGGCGACCACGCCTACCTCACCGACTTCGGGCTGACGAAGCGCATCGCCTCGCACACCGGCTCGACGCGGACGGGCGCCGGCTGGGTCGGGACCCTCGGCTTCGTGGCCCCCGAGCAGATCCGCGGCGAGCGGGTCGACGCGCGCGCCGACGTGTACGCGCTCGGCTGCGTGCTCTTCCACACGCTGACCGGCGTTTCGCCGTATGCGCGAGACTCCGACGAGGCGACGCTGTGGGCCCACGTCCACGAGCCGCCGCCGTCGCTGGGCGCGCACGCGCCCGGCGCACCGCCCGGGCTGCAGGCCGTGCTCGACCGCGCCCTCGCCAAGGACCCCGCCGACCGCTACCCGTCCGCGGGCGACCTCGGGCGCGCCGCCCTCGCCGCGGTCGGGCGTTCCGACGCGCCCCGCCCGGAGCGCCTCGTGGCGACGGGCGCCGCGGCGCCCGGCGAGGCGGACACCGCGGCTTCCCCCGACCAGGCGGCCACGCTCCTCGCCTCCGAGCCGCCGGCGCCGCGGCGCGGCGGGCGGCGGCCGGTGTGGGCGTGGGCGCTCGCCGCCGTGCCGGTGCTCGCGCTGGCCGTCGTCGCGGCGCTCGTCCTGTCGCGCGGCGGCACGGACGGGCCGGGCGCCGGCACGGGGACGGCGTCCACCGGGCGCACGGCATCGTCCTCGCCCGACGCTGCCGGCGCGGTGGCGCGCACGGTGAAGGTCGACGGCCGGCCCAACGGCGTCGTCGTGAGCCGCGGGCTGGTCTGGCTGCTGCGCGCGCGCAGCGACCGGCTGACGGTGCTGCGCGCCGGAAGCGGCGCGCGGGCCGCGTTCCGGCCGCGCGTCGGCGCGCTCCCGGCGGCCGCCGCCGTCGCCTCCGGGCGGCTCTGGGTCGTCAACCAGAGCCGGCCGGCGCTCGTCGCCGTCGGCCTCGGCTCGCATCGCCCCGTCGGCGACCCGGTCGCCCTGCCCGCGCAGGGCAAGGCGGTGAGCGTCGCCGCGGGCGAGCGCGGGGTCTGGGTCGGCATCCGCGGCGACCCCGGGCTGATCCTGCGCGTGAGCCCGCGCGAGCGCCGGATCGTCAAGACGGTCGCGATGCCGGACGGCGTGCAGGACCTCGCGGTGGGCGCCGGCGCGGTGTGGGTGATCGCCCGCCGCAGCGACACGGTGACCCGCGTCGACGTCGAAACCGGACGCCAGACGACGATCAACGTCGGCGTCGACCCGGCCGGGATCGCGGTCGGCGAGGGCGCCGTGTGGGTGACGAACAGCGGCGACGACACGGTCACGCGCATCGACGCGGGCTCGCTGGTCACGCGCGTGATCGGCGTCGGCGCGGGACCGGAGCGCATCGCCGTCGGCGGCGGCGCGGTGTGGGTGGCCAACCGCAACGACAGCACGCTGACGCGGATCGACCCCGAGACGAACCGCCGCGTCGGCGATCCGCTCGAGGTGCGCTCGAACCCGTTCGCCCTCGACGTCAGCGGCCACCAGGTGTGGGTCACGAGCCCGCCCGACGGCACGGTGCAGCGGATCGACTTCTAGATCGAGCCCGGCCGCCTACAGGTCGCGCGTCGCGAGCACGCCCGTCTGCAGCGCCTCGGCGACGAGCCGCGAGCGCTTCTGGTTCTGCGGCAGGTGCCCGATCCCGAAGCGCAGGAACAGCGCGCGCAGGTGCGACTTGACCGCATCGACGCTCAGGTGCAGCTCGCCGGCGATGTCCTGGTTCGTGGCCGGGATCGCGAACTCGTCGTGCTTGTACGGGCGGGCGAGCGCCACGAGGACCTGGCGCTGGGTCGGGGGGAGGTCGCCGAGCGTGATGCGCTCGCCGGCGATCTGCGTCGGCTGCGAGTCCTCGGTCTCGGGGCGCCGGTAGGCGATCGACGTCTGCCCCACCCGCACGACGTCGCCGTCGCGCAGGCGGTGGCGGCCGCTCACCCGCTGGCCGTTGACGTACGTGCCGTTGCGCGAGAGCCCGTCGTCGCTGACGGTCCACTCGCCGGCGATGCACTCCAGCTCGGCGTGCAGCCGCGACACCTCCGTATCCCACGGAAGGCTGACCTCGTTGGAGAGGCCGCGACCGATGCTCAGCCGCTCGCCGTGCGCGTCGAGGTCGATGATCTGCTGGTCGCGCCCGTCGCCGCGATACACGAGGAACGGGCGGCCGCGGCGCTCGGCCTCGATGCGCTCGCGCAGCTCGGCCGGGGACGCGCTGTGGGCCTGGAGGGGTGACGGAGATCCGGTCATCGACTCGACGTCAAGGCTACCCAGGGTGAAACGGGCCCCACCTCGGGGGGCGTCATCGCCCACCCGGGGTGCCTGGGAGACGGGCGCCCGCGAGCGCAAGCTTCTCCCATGACCACGATCCTCCTGCACCCGACGGCCTACCGGGCGGCCACCGACGAGCAGCTCGTCGACCTCCTCCGCGCCGGAGACGACCACGCGTTCGCGGCCATCCACGACCGCTACGAGCCGCGCCTCGTCGGGTTCGCCCGCGGCCTGCTGGGCGGCGCGCACCACGACGCCGAGGAGGTCGTGCAGGACGCGTTCGTGCGGGCGCTGCACGCGCTGCGCGCCGACGACCGCGAGATGGCCCTGAGAGCCTGGCTCTACACCATCGTCCGCAACCGCGCGCTCGACGTCCTGCGCCGCCCCGCGCGCACGACCGAGCTCGAGCTCCACGCCCCCGTGCTCCACGACGCCGGCGCCGACCCGCACGAGCGCGTCGCGCGCGCGGAGGAGCTCGCCGCGCTCGTCGCCGGCCTCAAGCGGCTGCCCGAGCGCCAGCGCACCGCCCTGGTGATGCACGAGCTCGGCGGCGCATCGCACCAGGCGATCGCGCGCCGGCTGGAGGTCTCGACCGGCGGCTCGAAGGCGCTGGTCTCTCGCGCCCGCGCCGGCCTGGCGACCGGCCGCGCGGCGGCCGCCTGAGCCGGCCGCCGCTCTGGGGACAGCTGCGCCTCGCCGGCGGAGGGACGCGCTAGGACGTCGTGGCGGCGCGGGCGGCGCCGTGGCTGCCGCCGCCGTCGCGGGCCGCGTCGGCCGCGTCGCCGCCGTCGCGACGCGCCGACTCGTCGACGAGCGCCTTCACGAAGCGGCTCGTCTGGTCGGCCTCGGGATGCCACTGCACGCCGAGCACGAAGCGGCGGTCGGGCAGCTCCATCGCCTCGGGCAGCTCGTCCATGACCGCCCAGCCGGTGACCGAGAATCCCTCGCCGAGGCGGTCGACGCCCTGGTGGTGGTGGGACTTCGTGGCGTGGACGGTCTCGCCGGCCGTGCGGTGCGCGAGGGAGCCCTCGGCGAGCCGGACGTCGTGGTCGGCGTTGTCGAAGCTGCCGAGTGCGCGGCGGTGCTCGTGGTGGCCGTGGCTGTCGGGCAGGTGCTGCAGGAGCGTCCCGCCGCGGGCGACGTTCATGAGCTGCATGCCGCGGCAGATCCCGAGCATCGGGATGTCGCGGTCCATCGCCCGGCGCGCCAGCGCGATCTCGAAGGCGTCGCGGTCGGGCACGGTGCCCTTCGTCTCCGGGTGGCGCTCGTCACCGTAGGACGACGGGTCGATGTCGGCCCCGCCGGCGAGGATCAGCCCGTCGACGAGGTCGAGGATCTCGTCGGGGTCGTCGTGGAGCGCCTCGTCGGGCGGGATCATCACGACGAGTCCGCCCGCGCGCTGCACGGCGCGGACGTAGGAGCCCGAGAGGAGGTAGGCCTCCTGGTCCCAGACGCCCCACTGCGCGCGCTCGAGCACCGTGCAGATGCCGATGACGGGACGGCGTGCCATCTCCCTCTGAGGCTAGTACACGGCGCGGGCGACGCCACACGGGGCGCGGCGGCTCCTCACCGCGCGGCGCCGCGGGCCAGCGCCGCGCGCACGGCCGCGCCGTCGACGCCGCGGTCGCGCAGGATCCGCGCGGCCACGCCCTCGTCGGTCCGCACGAGGCCGAGCAGCACGTGCTCGGAGCCGATGTGGCGATCCTCGAGCGCGAGCGCCTCGCGCAGCGCGAGCTCGAGCGCCTTCTTCGCGCGCGGCGTGAACGGCAGCGCCGGCGACATCGGGCCCCGGCGGCAGCGCCGGCGGGCGAGGGCGCCCGGGCCGAAGGTCCGCTCCACCCGCGTGCGGACCTCGTCGAGGTCGATGCCGAGCGTGGCGAGGGCGTCCGCGTCCAGGTCGGGCTCGCCCTGGCCGACGGTCCGCTCGACCTCCGTCCGGGCCCAGCCCGCGCCGAGATCCCACTGCGCGAGCACCCGGGCGGCCCGCCCGTCCGGGTCGTCGAGCAGGCCGAGCAGCAGGTGCTCGGTGCCGATCCAGCCGTGCCTCATCGCCCGCGCGTGCCCCTGCGCCGCGACGACGACCGCGCGGGCGTCCTCGGTGAACCGCTCGAACATCAGTCACCCCTCCGCCGCAGCAGCCCGCGGCCGTGCTTGCGATGGACCGCCTGCTTCGACACGCCCAGCGCGCCGCCGATCTCCTGCCACGACCAGCCCTGGTCGCGGGCCTGGCTGACGTGGAGGGCCTCGAGGCGCTCGACCAGCGTGCGCAGCGAGGCGACGGCCCGCAGGCCCACCGCCGGATCGGTGCTGTCGACCGACTCGGCGAGCCGCATCGCGTCCTGGGCGCTCATGCTCGTCAACATACGTTGACCCGGCGTGTGCCGTCAACACATGCTGACCGTGGGCCGACCGTGGGACAGCGGATAGCGTGCGCGCCATGTCCGCCACCGAGACCGACACCGTCCTGCTGCGCCGCGAGGGCGCCGCCGCCACGATCGTCCTGAACCGCCCCGACGCGCTGAACGCGTGGAACCTCGGCCTCGGCGCCGAGCTGCTGCAGGCCCTCCAGGAGGTCGCCGCCGACGACAGCGTCCGCGCGGTGGCGCTGACGGGCGCGGGGCGCGCGTTCTCGTCGGGCGCCGACCTGCGCGAGGTGACCGCCATGGAGCAGCGCGCCGGCGACGGGACGCCCGACATCGAGTGGCTTCTGAACGAGCGCTACGCGCCGATCATCACGACGGTCCGCGAGATGCAGAAGCCCGTGGTCGCCGCGGTCAACGGGGCGGCCGCCGGGATCGGCGCCTCGCTCGCCCTCGCCGCCGACCTGATCGTCGCGCGCGAGTCGGCCTACTTCCTGCTCGCCTTCGTGAACATCGGGCTCGCCCCCGACGGCGGCTCGTCGCTGTTCATCCCCAGCCGCGTGGGGATGGCGCGCGCGGCGGAGATGGCGATGCTCGGCGAGCGCATCCCCGCCGCCACCGCCGTGGAGTGGGGCCTCATCAACCGAACGGTCGCCGACGAGCGCTTCGACGAGGAGGTCGCCGTCCTGCTCGAGCGCCTGGCGGCCGGCCCCACGCGCGCGTACGCGGGCGTCTAGCGCCAGCTCAACCACTGGCTGTACGCCCGGATGCCCGAGCAGCTCGCCCTCGAGGCGGAGGTTCAGCAGGAGCTGGCCGGCTCGCGGGACTTCGCCGAGGGCGTCGCCGCGTTCACGGAGCGGCGCCGCCCGATGTTCGAAGGCCACTGAGCGGTGGTGGCGTGGGGCCGTCTTCCGCCGGGCTGTGAATAGAATGCCCGCCCCGTGGTTGCCCCTTGGACTCGCCGTCGCTCTCGCGCGCTCGCCCTCGCCCTCCCCGCCGTGCTGGCCGTGCTGCTGGCCTGCACCGGCACGGCGTTCGGCGACGCCTTCTCCCCCGAGTCCGGCGGCTCGCCCCAGGCCGACAAGATCGACACGCTGTACTGGACGGTCATGGCCGTGGCCGTCGTCGTCTTCCTGGGCGTCGAGGGCGCGCTCGTCTACTCGCTCGTCAAGTTCCGCGCCCGCCGCGGCGCCGTCGCGGCGCAGATCCGCGGCAACACGCGCCTGGAGATCGGCTGGACCGTCGGCGCCGCCGTCATCCTCGTCGTGCTCGCCGTCCTGACCTTCATCTTCCTGCCGGACATCCGCACCCCGCCCAACTCGGGGCCGAACGGGCTGCAGCTGGCCGACCGCGTGCTGGTCGCCGCCGGCCCGACGAAGACCCTGCCGCCCAACGGCAAGGCGCTGAACATCTGCGTGAACGGCCAGCAGTACATGTGGCGGTACACCTACGCCAACGACTGCAGGAACGCCCCGCTCGACGCGCCCTTCTCCTACGAGGAGATGGTCGTGCCGACGGACACCACGGTGACGCTCGACATCGATGCGCAGGACGTCGCGCACTCGTGGTGGATCCCCAAGCTCGGCGGCAAGTTCGACGCGGTGCCCGGCTACACGAACCACACCTGGCTCAAGGTGCCCGGCAAGCTCGCCAACACGGTCTTCCGCGGCCAGTGCGCCGAGCTCTGCGGCCGCAACCACGCGAACATGACCGCGCGCGTCCGCGCGGTGTCGCCCGCGGACTTCGAGACCTGGATCGGCCGCCAGCGACAGGCGATCCGTCAGGCGAACGCCGGTGCCCAGCAGCAGCGGCGCAACGTCGACCAGGGCCGGAACCCCGGCGGCGGCTGAGCCGCCCTTCCCCTGCTCCCCGAAGAACGCGAACGCATGGCCACACAACAGATCACCGCCCCCGCTCCGGTCCCCCAGGTCGTCGCGCACGGCGTCGAGCCCGAGCCGCGTGGCTGGCTGTCGTGGGTGACCACGACCGACCACAAGCGGATCGGGATCATGTACCTGGTCCTGACCTTCGTCTTCTTCCTGCTGGGAGGAACGG
>JAXDHC010000573.1:0-15449 GCA_034664705.1 Solirubrobacteraceae bacterium | reverse complement strand
GACGACGATGTCAGGGGCTGCGCTCACGCTGACACACCCTCCTTCTCCCGCACGAGCTCCTGCACGAGGCTGACGGCGTCGCCGACCGTGGCGATCGACTTGAGCCGCCCGTCGGCGATCTGGATCTAGTAGCGGTCCTCGAGGGCCTTGACGACCTCGACGAGGTCGAGCGAGTCGACGTCGAGGTCGCCCCACGTGCTCTCGGGCGCGGCGGTCTCGGCGCCGGGCACCTTGATGGCCGCGAGCTCCTCGCGGATGCCGGCCAGGACTTCCTGGTCGTTCGGGACGTTCGTCATGTCTGCTTCCTCCTGGTTTTTCTTGGTCATGCGCCCAGTCCGCCATCGACGGACAGGGTCGCGCCGTTCACGTACGCGGCGCCGTCGGAGACGAGGAACGCCACCGCGGCGGCGACCTCCTCCGGCTTGCCGACGCGTCCCGCCGGGACGGCCTGCTTGAGGTCGCCCGCGACGTCCTCGGTCATGTCGGTCTCGATCACGCCCGGGGTCACCGCGTTGCAGGTGATGCCCTTGCGGGCCATCTCGCGCGCGATCGTCTTGGTGAAGCCGAGCAGGCCGGCCTTCGCGGCCGCGTAGTTGGCCTGCCCGGGGTTGCCGCGCTCCGCGACGACCGACGAGATGTTCACGATGCGGCCCCAGCGGGCCTTGAGCATGTCGTCGAGCGCGCGCCGCGTGCAGTGGAAGGCGCCGGACAGGTTGACGTCGACGACCCGCTGCCACTCGTCGGCGGACATGCGGATCGCGAGGCCGTCCTCGCGCACGCCCGCGTTGTTGACGAGCACGAGCACCGGGCCGAAGCGCTCCCTGACCTGCTCGAAGGCCGCGTTGACCTCGTCGGGCTTGGAGACGTCGGCCCGCACGTCGGCGCCGTTGCGCGACAGCGTGGCGACGTTCCAGCCGTCCGCCTTCAGCTGCTCGGCGATCGCGGCGCCGATGCCCCGCGAGCCGCCGGTCACGAGCACGCAGCCGTCGTCACGCGCAGACATGCACGCGCTCCTTCCAGCTGGCGACTCCGGCGCCCCACACGAAGCCGGCGCCGAAGGCGGCCATGGCGACTATGGCGCCGGGCTTGAGCCGGCCCTCGCGCTCCGCCTCGGCGAGCGCGAGCGGGATCGAGGCCGACGACGTGTTCGCGACGCGGTCGACGTTGACGTAGACCTTCTCGTCGGGGAGGCCGAGCTCGGACGCGACCGCCTGGATGATGCGGACGTTGGCCTGGTGGGCGACGAACAGGTCGATGTCGTCGAGCGCGAGTCCGGCGCGCTCCAGCGAGGTGGTCGTCGCCGCCGTGATGCGGCGGATCGCGTGGCGGTAGACCTCGCTGCCCTCCATGCGGAGCATCGGGTCCACGCGCTCGGCGAAGAGCATGTCGGCCTGGGACGCGTCGGCGCCGAGGACGAACGAGCCGCACCCGAGCTCGAGCTCGCCGCCGGCGACGACGACGGCCCCCGCGCCATCGCCGAAGAGGATCGCGGTGCCGCGGTCGTCGTGGTCGGTGATCCGCGACAGCGCCTCGGCGCCGACCACGAGGACCACGCGCGCGCGGCCGCTCTCGACCTGGGCCGCCGCCTGGTCGAGGGCGTACATGAAGCCGGCGCACGCCGCGTTGATGTCGACGGCGCCGGCGTGCTCGCAGCCGAGGGCCTCGGCCAGGTAGGGCGCGATGCCCGGCGTGAGCCGGTCGGGCGTGATCGTCGAGACGATGACCTTGTCGACCTCGGCGCCGGTGCGTCCGGCGTCGTCGAGCGCGATGCGGCAGGCCCGCGTGGCGAGGTCGGCGAGCGTCTCGCCCTCCGCCAGGTGACGGCGCTCGCGGATGCCGGTCCGGCGGACGATCCACTCGTCGCTGGTGTCGAGGCGCTGCACGAGGTCGGCGTTCGTGTCGACGTGGTCGGGCAGCGCGGCGCCGACGCCGAAGATGCCGGCCTGCAGGCCGCGGCGGCGCTCCGGCGCGCGGCGCGGGGCGGTGGCCGGATCGTGCTGCGCGCCGTCTGCGGGCCTCGCCCGTGCGTCGCTGGCCGTGGCCGCCATCAGGCCGCCGCCAGCGTCCGCTTGACCAGCCCGGTGAGCACGGCGCCCGGGCCGAGCTCGACGAAGCGCTCGACGCCCGCGGCGCGCAGCGCCAGCAGCGTCTCGCGCCAGCGCACGGGGCGCAGCAGGTTCTCGGCGAGCTCGCGGCGCACGTCGCTGAACGGCGCGGCGCTCGCGTTGGAGTAGACGGGGATCTGCATCGGCGCGACGGGTGTGCGCTCCAGCGCGGCGCGCAGGCGCGCGGCGGCGGGCTCCATCAGCGGCGAGTGGAACGCGCCGGTGACGTCGAGGCGGCGGGCGCGGGCGCCGGTCTCCTCGCGGGCGACGTCCTCGACCGCGTCGAGCGCGTCGAGGGAGCCCGAGAGGACGAGCTGTCCGGGCGCGTTGTCGTTGGCCACGACGAGGCCGAGGCGGTCGGCGAGGGCGCGCACGTCGCGGGATTCGCCGCCGAGCATCGCAACCATGCCTCCGGGGCGCTGCTCGCCCGCGTCGGCCATTGCGTCGGCCCGCTCGTCGACGAGCGCGATGGCGTCCTCGAACTGCAGCGCGCCCGCGGCGACGAGGCCCGCGTACTCCCCGAGGGAGTGTCCGGCGGCGGCGATCGCCTCGCCCGACTCGTCGTCGCCGGCCTCCGTGCGCCAGATGTCCCAGGCGGCGACGGAGCACAGGAAGAGGGCGGGCTGCTGGTAGCGCGTGCCCTCGGACAGGCGCTCGAACGGATCGTGGCCGAGCAGCTCGAGCCCCCGCTCCATGAGCGGGTGACCGCGGTAGGGATCTTCCATCCCCTCCGCGTGGCTGCCCTGGCCGGGGAAGAGCAAGGCAATGGACGACGGCATCAAGCTCATTGCACCCCATCGGGTGGCGGCGGTTTCTGCGTTTCGACACCGCGCGGGCATGTGTCGAACCGGTGTACCGCTCGGGGCGCGCGGGCGTAGGCGTGCTGCGGAGCGCCCGGTGGACCGCCGGGCCCGCGGTGGGGCGCCCGACGGTCGTGCGCCCGCCGCAATGCGGCGAGCCGCCGGACCGCCGGTCCAGCGCGGCCCGCTCAGGCTCCGGTCACGGAGCCAGCGGGGACTCGAACGGGTCGTCCTCGACGGCTTCGCTCGTCGGCCTCTCGGCGGCGCGGGCGCGCTGCGCCTCGTCGCCGCGGGCGGCGGCGCGGCAGATCGCCACGACCACCACGCAGGCGATCACCCAGACGATGAGGAGCAGGAGGATGAGGACGGTCACGGCGGAGCTCGGAAGGGTCCGCCGGTCGACGAACCACTACCCACTCATCGGCCGACGGGACATCGCACTGAAGATCTGCTCTATACAAATAGAACCCGCGCGGGGCAACTCAACGATCGCGAACGTGCCGCATCGTGCGGGGAACGGCGGTCGGGCCCCGTTGAGCGGAGCTACATGCCGCGAGCGCTGAACACGTACAGCACCGTGCGCGCGAGGATCTTCACGTCGCCCCAGAAGGACCAGTTGGCGACGTAGAGGTAGTCGATCTTGACCATCTCGTGCAGCGGGATGCGGGCCGAGCCGAGGATCTGCCAGTCGCCGGTCATGCCCGGCGTCAGCTGCAGCCGGCGTCGGTGGCGGCCCTCGATCTTGCAGTCCTCGTCGACGACGAGCGGCCGCGGCCCGACGAGGCTCATCTCGCCGCGCAGGACGTTGATCAGCTGGGGCAGCTCGTCGAGGGACGTGCGGCGCAGCAGGCGCCCGACCGTGGTGCAGCGCGGGTCGACGGCGATCTTGAACAGGCCGTCGGCCTCGTTGTGCGCCGACAGCTCGGCCTTCATCGCGTCGGCCCCGTCGACCATCGTGCGGAACTTCAGCATCGTGAAGCGCATGCCGTCGCGCCCCACCCGCGTCTGGCGGAAGAGGATCGGCCCGCGCGAGGTGAGTTTGATCGCGGCGACGATCGCGAGCATCACCGGAGCGATCGCGATCAGCCCGATGCCGGCGCCGGCGATGTCGAGCGCCCGCTTGAGCGAGCGGGAGGACCGGCTCAGGCCGAACTTCCGGACGCCGAGCACCGTGAGGCCGTTCAGCGTGTCGAACTCCATCGCGGTCCCGACGACCTCGAAGATGCGCGGCCGCACGCTCACGCGTACGCCGAGGCTCTTGACGAGGCTGATCATGTCCAGGAACTCGTCGCTGTCGGTCCGGTCGGGCGCGAGGATGACGCGATGGACGTCGTTGCAGACGATCGCCTCCTCGAGGTCGCGCATGACCTCGTGGTGCGGGCGCGCGTCGCCCTCGAGCGGAAGGTGGCCGACGATCTGGGCCTTCACGCGCGGCGTGTCGGCGAGGCCGCGAAGGACGGGCGCGACGGCGGGGGCGGCGCCGGCGAGCAGGCAGCGCTCGACCGGGGACCGGCGCCGTGCCACCTCCCGGGCCAGGCCCCGCCCGAGGACGGCCATCACGAACAGCAGGCCCCAGAGGCCGAGCACCTGGCGGTTGCCGAGATCGCCGTCGACCATCACGCGCTCGAGCAGCCAGGTGACGAGCGCGAAGAGGCTGGCCAGCTGGAACAGCGCCGGGCACTCCTCGAGCGTCGTCTTCTTCAGGACGAGCTCGTCGCGCTCGTAGAGGCCCATGAGCTTGCTCGCGACGACGACGATCGGCATCGCGAGCAGGCTGGCCCAGTGCAGGGTGTCGTCGCCGAACAGCTCCACCGCGGCGTACAGCGCCATGAAGGCGGCGATCGCGTCGGCGTAGGCGAGGAGATTGCGGTAGAGCCGCTCGCGGGTGGCGACGGCGGTGCGGCTCGGCGCCTCCGACAGGCCGCCCACCGGCCGCGGAAGCACGCGGGCAAGCCGTCCCAGCGGGTCTCCCCGGGCGATCCCCGTTACGAAGCGAGCACGGTCATCGCTCACTGAGTGGCGAATGGGCACGGTGCTGGACCCCCCAAAGGTCTCAAGCGCAATCGTCACCCAGCCCCACGATCACAATCCGGTCTCCCGGTCCCGAGCGATCCGCACCCGGATTTCCCCTGTGGTCGCGCGGCTGCAAGCGCGGACCGGTCCCAAGTTACGCAAGCGGTCCCCAGCGGTCAACCCCGACCACTTATTGATAAACGCCCCGGTCGCCCGATCACGAAGAAACCGGGCGCCAAATCGCTATGGCATGCCTACGCGGCTTCGGCGTCGTGGCATCTGCGGTTGCCGTTTACACCGTGTCGACCGGTGGTCGAGGCGGTCGCCGCGAGCCGCCAGGCGGCAGAGTCCGATGACCCAGGCGCAGATCGCCACCCACGAGACGGTCATGGTGACGACCACGATCTGTAGGGAAGCTGACATTCGATTCCAGGGAAGGAGCGCGAGTCCCACGGCCCTTGCGTTCACCCTCGCGAGGACGTGCTCAGGCTGCACTTCGCCGTGAACGGTCGCCCACCTGCGCTCAGTGAGACGACGCGGCCGATATTCGGTGAGACTGGCAGACGACCCGGTCGTAGACCTCGAGCACGCGCTCGACGTGGGCGGGGACGTCCAGGTCTCGTGCGGCGCGCTCACGCCCGGCCCGCCCCATCGCCGACAGCCGGGCGGGCCGATCGAGCAGCGGCGCCAGCGCTCGCGCCCACGCGTCCGGGTCCTGCGGCGGCAGCAGCAGTCCCTCCACGCCGTCGTCGAGGATCTCGCGGGGTCCGCCGACACTCGTGGCCGCGACCGGCACGCCCATGGCCATCCCCTCGGCCACCGCGCGGCCGAACGGCTCCTCCCACGACGGGAGGAGGAGCACATCGAGGGCCGCCAGGATCGCCGGAACGTCGTCGCGCTCGCCCAGGAGGTGCACGCGGTCCTCGAGCTCGTTCTCGCGGATCAGCGTCACGAGCGAGCCGACGAACGCGCGGTTGTCGTACCGCGTGGCGCGGCTCACGAACTTGGCCGAGCCGGCCAGCAGCAGCTGGATGTCGGGATGGGACGCGCGAAGTGCCGCGACGATGCGCACGGCGTCGTCCTGCGCCTTCCACGGCGTCAACTGGGCGACGACGCCGAGCACCGGACCGGAGGTCGGATGAAGGCCCAGACGGCGTCGAGCCGTCTCGCGATCGACCCTGGCCTCGTCCATCCGCTTCAGATCGACGGGATTGTGGATCACACGCGTGAACGCCTTGACGCCGGGAACGGCGAACCGCTCCAGTGTGTACGCCGAGTTCGCGATGACCGCGGCCGTCCGCGCGCAGAGGACTCGTCGCGTGGCGTCGGTCACCGCGCCGTCCGGCAGGCAGTCACGGACGTGCACCACCGCCGGCGCCCCGTCTCCGATGCCGGCCATCGCGGCGACCAGGCCCGCGCGGATCGAGTTCGCGTGCACGATGTCGAAGCGATGGCGCGCCACCAGGCGGCGCACGGCGCCCGCCGCGCGAGCGAGGTCGAGCAGCGTCTGCGTCGTGTACCGCGGATGGAGCTTCAGGCTGCCGTCCGTCCCCGGCACCGGATGAACCCGGACGTCGAGCGCGGCGCATGCGTCCGCCAGGGGCCCGCGTGGACAGGCCGCCGCCACCGAGGCGCGGCCACCGATTCCGCCGAGGAGCGTCAGCAGCGAGCGCTCGGCTCCGCTGACGTGCGCGGTGTGGTTCAGGTAGAGGATCTTCACCGCGACAGCTCGCGCAGCAGCTCGCCGACGCGTGCGGCGATGCGTTCCCATCCGAACTCCCGAGCCCGCTCCGCTCCCGCCCGGCCCATGGCGCGCGACGATTCGGGCTCGAGGAGCAAGTCGATGAGGGCGCTCGCCACGGCCACATGGTCGGTGGGGTCCACGAGGCGTCCGGTCACCCGGTCGACGACTGCGTCGCGGGCGCCCGCCGCATCGCCGGCGAGCACGGGCAGACCGCGCACGCCCGCCTCGAGGTACACGATCCCGAAGCCCTCGCCGGCATACCGGCCACCCGGGTCTCGGCTGGGCATCGCGAACACGTGCGACCGGCCGAGCCAGGCGTCGCGCTCCTCGTCGGTGACCGATCCCAGGAACCGTGCGGGCGCGCCGGCGCGCCGGGCCGCCAGCTCGAGCGCCGGACGGAGTGGTCCGTCGCCGATCACGACCCATTGGGCGTCGGGAACGCGCGCCGTCACCAGCGGCAGCGCGCGCAGCAGCACGTCGTGGCCCTTGTAGCGCTCGGCCATGCGCGCGACGGTCAGGATCGTCGGCCGGCCGGCGGCCGGCTCGGGCGCTCGCTCGGCCGGCCGCTCGACGCCCGGCGGGATGATCCGCACGCGCGCGGTGGGCGCACCGGCGTCGATCGCGAGCGCGCGGCTGTAACGGCTTATGGCGACGATCGCGTCGGCGGAGCGCAGGGCCGCCGCGGCGAGGCGCGGCTTCTGGCCCATCTCCATGGCGTACACGTACTGAACCCAAGGTCGGCGCAGCGCGGCGCCGAGCGCGGCGGCCGCCGGGGCGGCGAACAGGTGGGCGCTGACGATCGCGTCGGGGCGGAAGGCCAGGCCTTCGCGGAACGCCCGGGCGTTGAGGGCGGCCACGGCGGGCGGCCCCGACGCGGTGATGCTGCGCGCGCGCCGCACGTCGAGGACGCCGTCCTGCGGTCCGCGCGGTCCGAGCGTCACCACGCGGACCTCGCCGTCGAGGTGCGCCGCCAGCTGATGGGCCACCACCTGGATGCCGCCACGGGCCGGCGGGAAGTCGGGGCTGATCAGCAGGATGCGCAGGTCAGCGGACCTCGTCGCCACGCAGGCGATCGAGCCACAGCCCGAAGGCCAGGACGGGCCACAGGACGCTGCTGCGGTCCTCGCCGGCGGCGTGCTCGCGGACCAGGCGTGCCGTCTGCCCACGATCGAACCATCCCTCCGCGAATGCGGATCCGGCGGCCAGCTGACGGTCGAGCACCGGGGCGAGCGGGCCCCGCAGCCAGTCGGCCGCCGGCACGCGGAACGCCGTCTTCCGTCTCGGCCGCGCAGGCCCCGGAGACGGCGCGACCTCGTCGAGGAGCGTGCGGAGCAGGGCCTTGCCCCCTCCCTTGACGTGCAGGCGGTCGGAGACGCCGGCGGCGAACTCGGCGAGCTCGCGGTGAAGGTAGGGGGTGCGGATCTCGAGCGATACGCGCATGCCCGCCCGGTCCGCTTTGACGAGGACGTCGTCGGGGAGCCAGTGCACCTGGTCGAGGAGCATGAGCCGGCGCACCGTCGAGGCGCCGTCGGCTCGATCCAGACGCTCCTCGAGGCCGCGGACGACGTGCTCGCCGGGCACGCTGCCGCGCAGGGCGGGGCCATACAGGCGAGCGCGATGCGCCCGGCGGCCGGCGGTCACCCAGTCGAGGTGGCGCAGCTGCAGCGCGCGGGGCTCGATCACGTCGGCCACGCGTCCGGCACGGCGGAGTGGAGCGCGGCGGACCAGCGATGCCACCGAGGCCGCCGGCACGCGGGGAATTCGCGCTCCGGCCTCCTCGGCCCGCCGGAGCCAGCGATAGCGCGGGTAGCCGCCGAACAGCTCGTCCGCCCCCTCGCCGCCGACGGCGACGGTGACCTCCCGCCGCGCGTGCTCGGCGATGGCGTGCAGCGAGACGAGGGCCTGATCGGCGAGCGGTTGATCCATGCTCGCGAGGACGCCCGGTGCGCGCGCGGCCAGCTCGGACTGCGTCAGCAGGAGCTCGTGG
Organism: Solirubrobacteraceae bacterium; assembly: GCA_034664705.1. Taxonomy (GTDB): domain Bacteria; phylum Actinomycetota; class Thermoleophilia; order Solirubrobacterales; family Solirubrobacteraceae; genus JAOPZW01. Next base: position 6,800 of record JAXDHC010000573.1, on the reverse strand, counting down.
TGGTCGGCCCCGAGCTCATGCGCGGTGCGGCGGGCTTCCGCGGCCTCGCTGACCGCACCGACGTCGTAGCCGACCGTGAACGTCTTGATGGGGCGCCCGGAGGCCTTCGCCGCCAGCGCCGCGATGAGCGTCGAGTCGGTCCCGCCGCTGAGGAACACGCCCACGGGCACGTCGGCGACGAGCCGGCTGCGCACGGAGGACTCGAGCAGACGGCGGGTCTCGGCGACGAGCTCGCCGACGTCCTCGCGCTCCGGCGCGGGAAGCGCCTCCGGCGTCCAGTACGGCTCGACGACCACCGGCGCTCCTCGGCGCCAGCGCAGCATGTGCCCGGGCGGGAGCTGCGCGATGTCACGCACGATCGAGCCCGGTCCCGGGACGTAGCCGAACACGAAGTACGCGTCGACCGCCGCGGGATCCAGGTCCGCGCCGCCGTCCAGGCCCGCCAGCAGGGCGTCCAGCTCCGAGGCGAAGACCAGCTCGCCATGACGCTCCGCGAAGAACAACGGCTTCTCGCCGAAGCGGTCGCGGACGACGAGCAGCGTCCGGCGCCTGACGTCCCACAGCGCGAACGCATACATCCCCTCCAGTGCGTGGACGAGCGCCTCGCCGTAGTCCTCGTACAGATGCACGAGGTCCTCGGTGTCGACGCCGGAGGCCAGGCGATGGCCGTTCTCCAGCAGCGTCGCCCGGAGCGCCGGATGGTTGTAGATCTCGCCGTTGAGCGCGGCCCACACGGTGCGATCCTCGTTGGACACGGGCTGGTGGCCGCCCTCGACGTCGATGATGCTGAGGCGCCGCGCCCCGAGCGCCGTGCGCGATGCCTCGTCGATGTACACGCCTTCGTCGTCCGGCCCGCGCAGGACCATCGCCGCGTTCATCCTCCGCACCCGGTCGCGAGCCCCGACGCCGGTGCTGCCGCAGATGCCGCACATCGCAGGCAAGGCTAGCCGGATTGCTCTACCCTCACTGCGCAGTTGTTCGCCGTGGTCCGGGCGGTGGTCCTCAACCACTCGAATGGATGGACGACAGATGTCCACGGCGACGAGCATCGTTTGGTTCGAGCGTCGCGCTCCCATGACCGCTCACTGGCCGACCGGCACAACAGCTCCCGAGGCGGACACCGCCGATTTCCGGAACTACCTGCGCCCGATCTGGGCGCACAAGTTCCTCGTGCTCGTCCTCGTCGTCGCCGCGACGATCGGCACGTACGCCTACTACGACCGCCAGCCGCGCGTCTACCGGTCGTCGACCGACATCTTCGTCGGCCCGGCGAATCCGGCTCCCGGCGTCGCGAACACGGCGCTCCCACCGAGCGACCGGACGATCGCCGACCAGGCCCGCCTGATGCAGACCCACGCGGTCGCGGCCCGCGTGGCTCGGAGGATCGGCTTCGACGGCGACCCGCGGCGCCTGCTCGCGGACGTCAGCGTCACGGCGGCCGAGGGGTCGGACTTCCTGCTCGTCACCGGGACCGCGTCGCAGCCGGAGGCCGCCGCCAGGCTCGCCAACGCGTTCGCGCAGGCGTTCATCGACGTCCGTGCGTCGGACCGTCGCAAGCTGGCGACCAGGACGCTCAACGACCTGGAGCGCCAGCTGGCGGGCGCCACCGCACCGGGGAGCGACTCGCTGCGCAGATCGCTGAACGCGCGGATCAACGCCGTGCGCCTGGCGCAGGCGACGCCGTCCGGTGACGCGAGTCAGGTGGACGCTGCGCTGCCGGCCACGGAGCCGATGTCGCCGCGGCCTCGCCGCAACGCGATATTCGCCTTCGGACTGAGCCTCATGCTGGGGATCATCGCGGCCTTCGGCCTCGAACGGATCGACCGGCGGATCAAGTCGTCCGAGGAGGCGGAGGCGGCCTACCGCCTCCCGGTCATCGCGGCCATCCGGCACGTGCGGCGCATCGTCCCGAAGTCCAAGGGCGAGATGAGCGTCGCCGAAGGCGTGCGCGAGACGTTCCGCTCGTTGCGCAGCAACATCGAGCTCGCGGCGGACTCCCAGCCGGTGCGCACGATCCTCGTCGCGAGCGCGATCCCCGACGAGGGCAAGTCGACGGTCGTCCGCAACCTCGCCCTGGTGTACGCCGAGGCCGGCTTCCGCGTCGCCATCCTCGAGGCCGATCTGCGACGACCCTCGCTGGCCCGGACGCTGGGCGCGCAGTCGGCGCCCGGACTGACCGATGTCCTCATGGGGCTCGCGCCGCTCGCGGAGGTCGTCCAGCTGATCGACGTCCAGGTGCCCGACGCGCGGATCGCTCGATCGCTGGCTCCCTCGGCGGGTGACGGTGGCGGAACGGCGGTCGCCACGATGCGCGAGGCGGGCAGCAACGGGAGCTTCGACCACTCCGGCCAGCTCGACTTCATCGCGAGCGGTCCGAGACCGGCCGACCCGCCGGCGATGTTCTCCGCGCCCGGTCTCCGGGCGCTCGTCGAGCGGCTCGCGGACGACCACGACATCGTGCTCGTCGACTCGCCGCCGCTGCTCGCGGTGAGCGATGCGGTGCCCCTGATGTCGGTCGTCGACGGGACGATCCTCGTGTGCCGTGTCGGCAAGAGCACGGACGACGGGGCGGAGCGCGTGCTCAAGCTGACGTCCCGGATGCCCGACGCCCGGATCCTCGGGCTCGTCGTCAACGACGTCGACGACGGAGGCTTCAATGAGAAGTACAAGGACTACTAGGCCGGGCCGCCACCGTCCCGCCGGGGCGTCCCCCGCGTCGTAAGCCCCGGCATGATCGCCGTTACCAGGCGCAGCAACGACGTCGGTGCGCTCCTCGGGCCGACGGCGCTCTGCGGGCTCCTGATCGCGTTCACCCTCGCGGTGACCACGCGGGTGCCGGACCCGTCGGCCCTCAGCACGCTCGCGCTGGTCGGCGTCCTGGCGGTCGGGGGATGGATGTTCGTCAGCGAGCGCTACGCGCTGTCGCTGGCCGTCCTCTGCCTGTACCTCGGGCTGCTGGACGGCTTCCTGAAGATGGCGACGGGGCATCAGGTCACCACGTTGGGCCGCGACGTGCTCCTCTACGGCATCGTCGGCGGCGCGCTGGCCCGCATCGCCGTGCGCAAGACCGCGCTGGCGCTGCCCCCGCTGACCGGCTGGGTCCTGGCGTTCGCGCTCATCGTCCTCGTCGGCGCGCTCAACCCGGGCAGCTACCCGCTCGTTCACGCGCTCGGCGCGCTCAGGCCGCACCTGGAGTTCGTCCCGCTGTTCTTCTTCGGCTACGTCGTGATGCGCGATGCCCGCCGTCTCCGCATGTTCCTCGTCCTCCTGCTGGTCTGCGGAGCGGCCAACGGGATCGTCGGCGTGGTCCAGTACAACCTCACCCCCCGGCAGCTCGCGAGCTGGGGCCCTGGCTACAGCCAGCGCCTCGAAGGCGCCGGCGGCGTCGCGGGGCGGACGTTCGCGGGCGCCAACGGCGTGAGCCGCGTCAGGCCGTTCGGACTGGCGGCCGACGTGGGCGGTGGCGGGCTGATCGCGGTGCTGGCGGTCCCGGCCGGCCTGGCGCTCATCGGATCGGCCTGGCGGCGGCCTCGGCACGCCGCGCTGGCGGTGCTGCTGAGCCTCGGGGTCGTGGCGGCCATCGTGACGTCGCAGGGACGGGGCGTCGTGCTCGCGGCGTTCGTGATCGTCGGCGCCTACGCGGCGATCTCGGTCTCCGCGCGCCGGCTGGTGCCGACGCTGGCCGGCATCGCCGTTGCCGGCGCCATCACGTTCGCCGTCATCTCGACGCTCTCCGACCACAGCAGGGCGAACGACCTGTCGCGGTACAGCAGCATCGCCCCCGGCAAGGTGCTGACGACCACGAACAAGGACCGGGGCGGGGCGCTCAGCGTCGTACCGACGTACATCGCGAGCTACCCCCTCGGACACGGGCTGGGGACCGCCGGTCCGGCCACGACCTTCGGGGGCGGGCGCCTCTCGGGACTCAGCGGGGAGAGCGAGTTCTCCTTCCTGGTCCTGGAGCTCGGGATCGCCGGGCTCGTCGTCGTCGTCGGCTTCACGCTCCGGCTGCTCGTCCTCGCGAGGCATTGCCGGGTGCGGGACCCCGAGCTGCGGATGCTGCTTGCGGCGGTCGTCAGCCCGTTGTTCGGCGTCCTCGCGCTGTACATCGGCGGTCCGGCGACCTCGGGCTCGCCGGTGTCGCCGTACCTCTGGTTCGTGGCGGGCGTGATGGCCTACTGGCTCATCTCGGCGCGGCGTGCTGCGGTTTCGCTCCCGGGCGCCGGCGCCGCGCCGGGCCTCGTCGCCCCCGCAGCCGGTGTCGCGAGCGGGCAGCCGCTGCCGGCGGCGGCGCCGGCGTCCCGGGACGAGCCCTCACCGCTGCTCGCCGTCGCCTACCGCGGCCAGGGCGAGAAGACCGACGCGATCCTCGCCCACAGCCGTCGGCTCGTGGACGCCGTACACGCCCAGGGCGCGTTCGCGGGGGCGCTGTTGACGCCGGCACCGCGTGGACGCTGGTCCCTCAGAGGGTCGGGAGCGGTTCGCTTCGTCGACGACGACCTCGTCGCGGCGGCCCGGCACACGGATGGCCTGCTCCTCCAGTACAACCCGTTCTCGTACGGGCGATGGGGCTTCGCACCCTGGCTCACACGTGCCCTGAGCAAGCTCGAGAGCCACGACGTGCCGCTCGCCATCATGGTCCACGAGGCGTACGTCCATCCCACCAGGGCGCGGGAAGCGGTCCTGGGCGCCTGGCAGCGCCGCCAGCTCACGGCCCTGCTCGAGCATGTCGACGTCGCGTTCGCCTCGACGGAGTCGTTGGTCTCGACCGTTCAGGCGCTCGCCCCCGGCATCGGCGTTCACCATCTCCCCGTCGGATCCAATCTTCCCGATCGCCGCGAGGCGCGCGAGACGATGCGCGCCCGCCTGCGGCTTGCCCCGGACGATCTCGGCCTCGTCGCCTTCGGGACCGGCCATCCATCCCAGATCACGTCCTGGATCGGGCACGCCGCCAGGACGCTCGTCCGCGATGGGCGCCCGCCCGTCGTGCTGAACCTCGGCGCCGGGGCGCCGGGGATCGATGACCTGCCGCCCAACGTGCGGGTGCTGACGCCGGGCGCCCTCTCCGAGACGGAGCTCGCAGAGTGGCTCTCGGCGGGAGATCTCTTCATCGGCCCGTTCTCGGACGGCGTCTCGACGCGCCGGGGGACGCTGGCCGCTGCGCTCCAGCACGGGCTTCCCGTCATCGCGACGGAAGGACCCAACACCGGGTCGCTGCTTCGCGAGGCGCGCGACGCCCTGTGGCTCGTGGAGACCTCGGACATTGACGCGCTGCAGCGAGCGGTCCGCACCCTCGCCGGAGATCCCCGGGCGCGCCGGACGAGGGGCGCCGCCGCGCGGCAGCTCTATGAGGACCAGCTCGCGTGGCCGGTCATCGCCGAGCGGCTGACCGGCGTCCTGGCGCGCGTCTGGCTCCGGGATCGCGGCGCGCGACGTTGAGTCGCTTGGACCCGCGGATGCGCGTCAGCGGCCGGCCCGCCGGCGGCGACTGCCGAGCGTGTCATCGAGCAGATCGGTCACGAAGGCTCCGACGCGCCGGCGCTGGGCGGAGCCGTCGAACTCGGCCATGGCCGGCGGCATGGCCGCGCGGCGCCCATCGATGTCCTGCCGGGTCAGCGACCCCATCAGCGCCGCCAGCGCGTCGACGTAGTCGTCGCTCCACGGGGACGGCCCGGGCAGGCGCCACGACCAGTCCTCGGCCAGGTCGTAGGCCAGCGGCAGGCGTCCGGTGACGATCGGCAGGCGCGCCGTGACGTACTCGCTGATCTTGGTCGTGTAGCGCAGGGCGCCGACCTGGTCGAGACTCTGCGGCAGCGAGCCGACGTCCATCGACGCCAGATAGGACGTCACGAGCGGACGGGGGATAGGTCCCGGGATGAAGGCGCGCCGGCCGAGCTCCTCGCCGGCCAGCTCGCGCAGCCGGTCGAGCCCGTTGCCGCCGCCGATGACGACGATGGCGAGGTCCTCGCGATCCACGCGCCGGAGGGCCCGGACGAGCTCGAGCCCGTAGCAGTAGCCCTTGTTCTCGTTGTAGTCCAGCCCTCCGACGATCCCGAACACGAGGGCGTCCCGGCGGACGCCCAACCGGTCGCGGATCTCGTCGCGCGACAGCAGCACCTCGGGATGCGGCGTGAACCCGGGCGCGGTGACGCCGCGCGGCGCGCCCATGGTCAGCGCGCGGCCGACGAGGTACGGCGTCCACCCGATGAACCCGGCGGCGGCGCGGTACAGGAGCCACTCGTAGGCCCATGCCGGCGCGGCGAACCGCGGCCGCACACTCGCCAGGAACGGTCCCACCGCGTCGCCGCTGGAGACGACGTACGGCGTGCCGAGCAGCGCACGCGCCATCAGGATGGCGAGCGCTCCGGCCGCTCCGGTTCCCTCCATGACGATGAGAGCGGGCCGGACTCGGCGGGCCATCCGAACGATCCGCCGCACGTTGGCGAGCTTTCGGGTCCGGTCGAACGCATAGCGCTCGACGTCGTGGTCGGCCAGCAGCTCGAGGATGCGCGCCTCGTCGTTGCTGCCCGCGCCCTGCGTGGCGAACGCGAGGACGGTGCGGCGTTCAGCCACGGTCGTGCTCCCAGCGGTCGCGGGCCAGGGCGTACGCCTTCTCGTAGCGCCCGCAGACCTCGTCCCAGGAGAAGTCCCGTGCGCGCGCGAGCCCGGCGGCGGACAGGCGCTCACGCTCCTGCGCGCTGTCGAGGACCCGGACCAGCGCATCCCCCAGCTCGTCGAGCTCGACGCGCACCCCGGCTTCGCCGCCGCGCAGCAGGTCCTCGGCGCCGGGATTCGGCGTG
>JAXDHC010000572.1:0-3397 GCA_034664705.1 Solirubrobacteraceae bacterium | reverse complement strand
CTCTTCCAGGTCCCCGGCGAGCGCAACGAGATGCACTACGGCGCGCGGGGCGTCGTCGGCGTCGTCTCGCCGTGGAACTTCCCGATCGCGATCCCGATGGGGATGGTGGCGGCGGGCCTGGCGACCGGCAACACCGTCGTGCTCAAGCCCGCCGAGCAGGCGCCCGGCTGCGGTCTCATGGTCGTGACGGCGCTGCGCGAGGCCGGCGTGCCCGCCGGCGCGATCGGGCTGCTGCCGGGCGACGGGTCGGCCGGAGCGGCGCTCGTGCGTCATCGCGACGTCGCGACGATCGCCTTCACCGGAAGCGGTCCCGTCGGCCTGGAGATCATGCGCGTCGCCGCGGAGGTGCCGCCGGGCGGGCGCGGGCTCAAGCGCGTCGTCGCCGAGATGGGCGGCAAGAACTGCGTGATCGTCGACAGCGACGCCGACCTCGACGACGCCGTCCCGGCGATCGTGCAGAGCGCGTTCGTCTACGCGGGGCAGAAGTGCTCGGCCGCCTCGCGCGTGCTCGTCCACGAGGCGATCGCCGACGCGCTGCTCGAGCGCCTCGGCGGCGCCGTCGACGTGCTCGTCGTCGGCCAGGCCGACGCGTTCGGCATCGACGTGCCGCCGGTGATCGAGCAGGAGGCGCGCGAGCGGGTGGAGCGCTACCGCGCGCTCGCCGCCGGGAGCGGGCGGATCGTCGCCGAGCGCCGCGAGGGCGCGGACGCGGCGGGCTGGTTCGTGGCGCCCACCGTCGTCGCCGACCTGCCGGCCGACTCGCCGGTGCTGCACGAGGAGATCTTCGGCCCGCTGCTGGCCGTCGAGCGCGTCCGCGACGTCGAGGCGGCCTGCGACCGCGTCGACGAGCTGCCCTACGCGCTCACCGGCGGGCTGTTCGCCCGCAACCCGCACACCGTGCACCGGGTCGTCCAGCGCTCGCCGGTCGGCAACCTCTACGTCAACCGGCCGATCACGGGCGCGATGGTCGGCCGCCAGCCGTTCGGCGGCAACCGCCTGTCGGGCACCGGCACGAAGGCGGGCGGGCCGGACTACCTGCTGCACTTCGTCGAGCCGCGCGTGGTCACCGAGAACACGGTCCGCCACGGGCTCGTCATCTGAGCCGCGCGGGCGACCCCGGCGTCGTCGTGGCCGCCTTCGGGGCGGCGCGGATCGGCGCGGGTGCCACGCAGGCCGCGCGAAAGCGCGGCGTCTCGTAGCGTGATGTCCATGCTGAGCACCGCCACCGCCGAGCCGCTGGCCGCCGGGGCCGCCGATCTGGAGGCCGCGGCCGTCGCGCTGGCGTCCCGCCTCCCCGCGCCCCTGCACCCGCTGGCCGAGCTGGCCTACAACTACCGCTGGTCGTGGACGCGCGGTGGCCCCGAGCTGTTCGCCGACGTCGACGCGACGCGCTGGGCGCTGACGCACGCCAACCCCGTGCGGCTGCTGCAGGAGGTCCCGCCCTCCGCGCTCGAGCGCCTGGCGAAGGACGCGGCGTTCATCGCACGGCTGGAGGACCTGCACGCCGCCGTCGCCGCCGACCTCGCGCGCCCGTACGCCGAGAGCTCGGTCACGGCCGCCCGCCCGGCCGCGTTCTTCTGCGCCGAGTACGCCGTCCACCAGTCGCTGCCCGTGTACTCCGGCGGCCTCGGCGTCCTCGCCGGCGACATCCTCAAGGCGGCCTCCGACCTCGCCGTCCCGCAGGTCGGCATGGGCCTCATGTACCGCCACGGCTACTTCCGCCAGCGCACCGACGCCGGCGGCTGGCAGCACGAGTACTGGGTCGACACCGACGCCGACCGCGTGCCGGCGGCGCTGGTCACCGCCGGCGACCAGCCGCTGACGGTGACCGTCCCGGTGGCCGACCGCCAGGTCGTCGCGCAGATCTGGCGGGTCAACGCCGGCCGCGTGCCCCTGTTCCTGCTCGACACGAACCGGCCCGAGAACACGCCGTCCGACCGCTTCATCACCTCGCGCCTGTACGTCGGCGAGCCGGACCTGCGCCTCGCGCAATACGCCGTGCTCGGCATCGGCGGCGTGCGCGCGCTGCGGGCGATGCACATCGACCCGGCGGTGGTGCACCTCAACGAGGGCCACGCGGCCTTCGCGAGCCTCGAGCTCGCGCGCGGAGAGGCGCTGCGCAGCGGCCTCGAGCTCCCCGAGGCGTTCGCGGCGGCGCGGGCGCGGACCGTGTTCACGACGCACACGCCGGTCCCGGCGGGCAACGACACCTATCCCGCCCACCAGGTCGCCGACCTGCTCTCGGGCGAGGCGTCCGAGCTGGGCATCGACGTCTGGGAGCTCATCGCGCGCGGGCGGACGAACCCCGACGACCCCAACGAGCCGTTCGGCGTGACGCAGTTCGCGCTGCGCTCCAGCCGCAACGCCAACGGGGTGGCGCGCCGCCACGGCGAGGTGGCGCGTCAGATGTGGCACCCGCTGTGGCCGGACCGCGCCGTGGACGACGTGCCGATCTCGCACGTCACGAACGGCGTCCACGTCCCCACGTGGCTCGGCGGGGCGATGTGGGACGTGCTCGACCGCCACCTCCCCGAGGGCTGGCTGGGCCGCGTCCACGACCCCGCGACATGGGAGCCGGTGGCCCGGATCCCCGACGAGGAGCTGTGGCAGGCGCGGTCCACCCAGCGCCGCGAGCTCATCGCGATGGTGCGCGAGCGCAGCGTCATCGAGCGCCTGGCCCGCGGGGAGACCAAGGAGCACGCCCACATGGCGGCCGAGCGCCTGGACGAGAACGCCCTGACGATCGGGTTCGCGCGGCGCCTGGCCACGTACAAGCGGCTGGACATGCTGCTCGCCGACCCCGACCGGATGCTCGCGCTGCTCGGGGCCGAGGACCGCCCCGTGCAGCTCCTGGTGGCGGGCAAGGCGCACCCCAAGGACGACGACGGCAAGCGCCTCGTCACGCGCCTGTTCGAGTTCCGCCACCACCCGCAGTTCGCCGGGCGCGTGGTGTTCCTCGACGACTACGACGTCGCCCTGGCGGCCGTCCTCGTGCGCGGCTGCGACGTGTGGGTGAACCTGCCCCGCCCGCCGCTCGAGGCGTCGGGGACCTCGGGCATGAAGAACGCGATCAACGGCGGCCTGCAGCTGTCGGTCCTCGACGGCTGGTGGCCGGAGGCCTACCGCGACGGCGACGGCCACAACGGCTGGGCGATCACCGGCGACGTCGACCCCGACCCCGGCGCGCAGGCCGCGCGCCACGCCGGCGACTTCTACCGCCTGCTCGGCGACGAGGTCGTGCCGACGTTCTACGACGGCGTCCCGCCCGCCGGCTGGCTGGCGATGGTCCGCCGCTCGCTGGCGACCATCGGTCCGCAGTTCTCGGCCACGCGGATGGTGTCAGACTACGTGGAGCGCATGTACCCCGTGCACTGATGGCCTTCGCGGTCGCCGACCT
>JAXDHC010000571.1:0-4178 GCA_034664705.1 Solirubrobacteraceae bacterium | reverse complement strand
GCTGACCCGACGAGCCCGCGGAGGGAACACGCGCATGACCCTGGTCATCGGCCTCGACATCGGCACCACCGGCGTGAAGGGCGTGGCGATCGACCAGCACGGCGCGGTCCTGCACGTCGCCGAGCGCGGCTATCCGCTGTCGACGCCGCGGCCGGGCTGGAGCGAGCAGGACCCCGATCACTGGTGGCAGGCCGCCGCCGCCGTGCTCGACGAGTGCGACGCCGACCGGGCGCTCGGCATCGGGCTCGCGGGGCAGATGCACGGGCTCGTCTGCCTCGACGAGCGCGACCGCCCGCTGCGCCCGGCGATCCTCTGGAACGACGGGCGCACGCAGGCGGAGTGCGACGAGATCGAGGAGCGCGTCGGCCGCGAGCGGCTCGTGCAGCTGACGGGCAACCGGGCGCTCGCCGGGTTCACCGCCCCGAAGCTGCTGTGGCTGCGCCGGCACGAGCCCGACGTGCACGCCGCGACGCGCTCGATCCTGCTGCCGAAGGACTACGTGCGCCTGCGCCTGTGCGACCAGCACGCGATCGACGTCGCCGACGCGTCGGGGACGCTGCTCTTCGACGTCGCCAACCGGCGCTGGAGCGACGAGATGCTCGAGGCGCTCGAGGTCGACCCGGCGTGGCTGCCGCAGGTCTTCGAGTCGCCGGAGGCGACCGGCGAGACCCACGGCGGCGTGCCGGTGGCCGCCGGCGCCGGGGACCAGGCGGCCGGCGCGCTGGGCGTCGGCGTGGTCGCCGAGGGCGGCCCGGCGTCGATCGTGCTCGGCACGTCGGGCGTCGTGTTCGCCGCGCAGGACCGCTTCGCGCCCGATCCGGAGGGACGGCTCCACGCGTTCTGCCACGCCGTGCCCGGCGCGTGGCACGTCATGGGCGTGATGCTCTCCGCCGCGGGGTCGCTGCGCTGGCTGCGCGACACGCTCGGCGGGGAGGCCGACTACGGTGAGATGATCGCCGCGGCCGCGCGGTGGGAGCCCGGCGTCGAGGGCCTCATGTTCGCGCCGTACCTGGCCGGCGAGCGCACGCCGTACGCCGATCCGCACGCCCGCGGGGCGTTCGTCGGGCTCGGCCTGCGCCACGACCGCGCCGCGCTGGTGCGCGCCGTGCTGGAGGGCGTCGCCTTCGGGCTGCGCGACGGCCTGGACCTCGTGGCCGCGCTCGGCGGCCGTCCGACGAGCGGCCGGGTGTCCGGCGGCGGTGCGCGCGGCGCGCTGTGGCTGGAGATCGTCGCGTCGGTGCTCGACCTCCCGCTCGAGCTGACGCGCGCCGACGAGGGCGCCGCCTACGGCGCGGCGCTGCTGGGCGGCGTGGCGGCCGGCGTGTGGGCCGACGAGCGCGAGGCCGTCGCCCAATGCGTCCACGTCACCCGGACCGTCGAGCCGCGCGCCGAGTGGGTGGACCGCTACGCGGAGCTGATGCCGGCGTTCCGGCGGCTGTACCCGGCCCTGCGGGCGGTTCGCGGCGACTGACGGGCGGCGGCGAGCGCGCCGAAGCGCCGGTCAGGCGGTGGCGGTGGCCGGTGCGGGGTGCGGGGTGCGGGCGAGCACGGCGAGCGTGGTCGCGGCCAGCGCGAGGAACACGGGGACGAGGCCGAAGGCGACGCGCAGGCCGCCGGCGTCGGCGATCTGGCCGAGCGCGAGGGGCGCGAGGAGCATCGCGGTGGATCCGGCCGTCACGGCCCGGCCGCTGACGAGCGTCGTGAGGCCGGGCGCGGCGGCGAACGTGATGGCCGCGCACATCGGGAACAGGCTGCCGATGCCGAGCCCGACGAGGATCAACCCCGTGCCCGCGCTCGCGATGCCCTGGGCGAGCCAGAGGACGGGGAAGCCGCCGACCGCGACGGCGAGCGCTCCGGCGACCACCCGCTCGGCGGACACGCGGCGGGCGAGCGCGCCGCCGACGAGCCGTCCCGCGAGCATCGCGCCGAAGAACGCGCTGGAGAGCGCGACCGCGGCGTCGGTGGAGAGCCCGACGACGTCGTCGGCGAAGGTCGCGCCCCAGAACGAGACGCTCCACTCGGCGCAGACGGCGCAGAAGATGAGCACGAGGCCGACGCGCGCGCGATCCGGCAGCGGTCCGGCGCCGTCCCGGCCGGCGACGACCGCGGGCTCGTGGATGCCGGACGCGCGCACGCGCCACGCGAGGAGCGCTCCGGCCGCCGCGCCGGCGCCGAGCGCGAGCCGCCAGCCGAGACCGATGGCCTCGCCGGCGCCGACGACGAGCGGGACGCCGAGGGCGCCGAGGCTGGCGGCGACGTTTCCCTCGCTCAGGGCGACGGCGCGGCGGTCGGCGTGCTGGTCGGCCAGGGCCGCCTGCGCGCCGACGAGCGTCAGCGTTCCGGCGAGGCCCATGAGCAGCGACGCGGCGATCGTCGCCGGCAGGGACGGCGCCGCGCCCAGGGCCACCGCGCCGGTCGCCATGCCGGCGACGCCGAGGATCACGAGCCCGCGCCGGCTGGTCGCCGTCTCGACCCGCCGGCTCGCGAGACCCGCGGCGACGCTTCCGGCGGCGAGCGCCACCAGGTGGAGGCTGCCGACGGTGTAGCCGACGTCGAGCTCGCGGCGCAGGTACGGCAGGACGGCCCCGAGCGCGGCCTGGAGAAAGCCGAACTGCAGGAGCAGGCCGAAGGCGAGCCACGTTCCGCGGTCGCGGACGTAGGGGGGTGCGAAGCGAGGATCGATGCCTTCAGGCTAGTGGCGCGCGGTGGTCGTGCGGCTTTCTGCGGACTTCTGCGCAGATACGCGGTATTGTGCGGCCATGGCGACGACCCGCGACCTGCTCGGCGAGGAACGGCGCGAAGAGATCCGGCGGCGGCTGGCGGCCGAGGGCAAGGTCCGCGCCGCCGACCTCGGCGAGCGCCTCGGCGTCTCGGCGGACACCGTGCGCCGCGACCTCCAGGAGCTGGCCGCGGCGGGTCAGCTCCGTCGCGTCCACGGCGGCGCGCTCCCGCCCGCCTCGCCGGGCCCGCCGGGGTTCAAGGAGCGCCTCCCCGAGGCGTCGGCGAGCAAGGCCGCGATCGCCGGCGCCGCGGTCGCGCTCCTGCGCCCCGGCGACGTCGTCGCGCTCTCCGGGGGCACGACGATCCTCGAGCTGGCCCGGCGGCTGCCCGACGACCTCGAGGCGACGGTCGTCACGACGAGCCCGGACATCGCCGCCGCGCTCGCCGACCATCCGCGCCTGACGGTCGACGTGGCCGGCGGGCGCCTGCACCCGCAGTCGCGCACCGTGACCGGGCCCGACGCCGTCGAGTTCGTGCGCGGCGTGCGTGCGGACGTCTGCGTCCTGAGCGCCTGCAGCCTCCATCCGGTCGCCGGCATGACGCTGCGCCACCGCGAGGAGGCGCAGGTCGTCCGCGCGATGGTCCGGGGCGCCGGCCGGGTCGTGTCGCTCACGACCGCCGCGAAGCTCGGCTCGGCCGCCCCGTACCCGGTCGCGGAGCTCGGCCGCATCGACACGCTCGTCACCGATGCCCGCGACGCGGAACTGGACGCCTATCGCGAGGCCGGCATCGAGGTGCTCCGCGCATGACGCCCGCGGCGCCGGCGCCGCGGACCGTCGTCCTGTCCGACCTCGACGGCGTCCTCGTCGACTCCCACGCGTCGATCATGCGCGCGTGGCGGTGGTGGGCCGCCCGTCACGCGATCGACGACGGCGCCGTCGAGGCGATCCTGCACGGCCGGCCGTCCGGCGAGGTCATCGCCGCGCTCGCGCCGCAGCTCGACGGCGCCGCCGAGTCGCGCGCCGTCGACCTCCGCCAGGCCGGGGACACCGACGGCGTCGTCGCGCTCCCGGGCGCCGCCGAGCTCCTCGACGGCTGGGATCGCGGGCGGGTGGCCATCGTGACGTCGTGCATCGTCCCGCTCGCGTCCGCGCGGCTGCGCGCGGCCGGCCTGACGGCGCCGCCCGTCCTCGTCACCCCCGAGCGCGTGGCGCGCGGCAAGCCCGACCCCGAGGGCTACCTGCTCGCCGCGCGCGAGCTCGGGGCGGCCCCCGAGGAGTGCGTGGTCCTCGAGGACGCGCCCGCCGGCGTCGCGGCGGGGCTCGCGGCCGGGATGAACGTCATCGCCGTGCTGACGTCGCACGACGCCGACGAGCTCGGGCCGGCGCACGCATTCGTCCACGATCTGCTCGACGTGCCCGCGATCGCCGCGCGGCTCGTGGCCTGAGGCACTATTC
>JAXDHC010000570.1:0-8595 GCA_034664705.1 Solirubrobacteraceae bacterium | reverse complement strand
CGGCGCCTCCGGTGGCGCGCGGGCGAGACGTCTTCACGCTGGACCCCGCCCGCAGCGCCCTGCTCGTCATCGACATGCAGAACGCGTTCGTCGCCCCGGGCGCGGCGTACGAGACGCCGAAGGCGCGCGACATCGTGGCGAACCTGGAGCGGCTGCTCGAGTCCGCGCGCGCGCACGGCATGCCGGTCGTCTGGACGCGCTCCGACCACAGCCCTCCGTATGGCGGCGTGCTCCTGAAGAAGTGCCCGGCGGTCGCGATCGACGGCGTCTGCTGCGCCGGCCACGAGAGCTTCGAGTTCTACGCCGGCATGCCGCAGCCCCAGCCCGGCGACCACCAGGTCGTCAAGCACAAGTACGACGCGTTCTTCGAGACCGACCTCGACGCGATCCTGCGCAACAGCGGCGTCGAGACGGTGATCATCACCGGGACGGCGACGAACATCTGCTGCGACACGACGGCGCGCTCGGCGTTCTGCCGCGACTACCAGGTGGCGTTCCTCAGCGACGCGACCGCCACGTTCGACGACGAGATGCACGAGGCGACGCTGAAGACGATGGACCTCCTCTTCGGCCGGGTGATGACGACGGACGAGACGCTGTCGGAGCTCGATGAGGCACCCCCGGCGGCCCCGCTCGCGAGCGGCGGCGCACCGGCGGCGGTGGCCGCCGGCGTCCGATGAAGCCGCCCCGGTTCCACTACCGCGACCCGGCGACGGTCGAGGAGACCGTCGCGATCCTCGCCGAGCACGGCGACGACGCCAAGGTCCTCGCGGGCGGCCAGAGCCTCATGCCGATGCTGAGCATGCGCCTCGCCTATCCCGAGCAGCTCGTCGACATCAACCGCGTCGCCGAGCTCGAGGGCATCACGGCGCACGACGGCGGCGTGCGCATCGGCGCGCTCACCCGCCACAGCGCCGCCGAGCACTCCGAGATCGTCGCCCGCGCGTGTCCGCTGATCACCACGGGGATGCCGTGGATCGGCCATCGCGCGATCCGCAACCGCGGGACGATCGGGGGCAGCCTCGCGCACGCCGATCCCGCCGCCGAGCTTCCGGCGATCATGACGGCGCTCGACGCGACGGCGATCGCCACGAGCGCCGGCGGCCGGCGCGAGATCCCGCTGGGGGAGTTCTTCGAGATGCCGCTCGTGTCCGTGCTCGGGTCCGACGAGCTGCTCACGGAGATCCTCGTGCCGGGCCAGCCGGCGGGGGAGGGCTCGGCGCTCGTCGAGCTCGCGCGCCGCCAGGGCGACTTCGCGGTCGCCGGCGTCGCCGCCACGCTCACGCTCACCGGCGACGGCGCGATCGGGCGGGCGCGGATGGTCGCCTTCTCCGTCGCGCCGGTCCCCGTCCGGCTCACCGGCCCCGAGCAGATCCTCGCCGGCGCCGATCCCGCCGGCGACGCCGTCGAGGAGGCCGCGCAGGCCGCGAGCCGCGAGATCTCCCCGACGTCCGACCTGCACGGCACGGCGGACTACCGGCGCTCGGTCACGGTCGAGCTCGTCAAGCGGGCGGTCGCGCACGCGGCCGCCGACGCGCGCGCCCGCGCCGAAGGAGGAGCCCGATGACCGACGTGCGGTCCACCCCCGTGGCCGACCCGACCCTCAGCCGCGCCGTGAGCGTGACCGCCAACGGCCGCCGCTACGAGCGCACGGTGCCCACGCGCAAGACGCTCGCGGACTTCATCCGGGAGGACCTCGGGCTCACCGGGACGCACCTCGGCTGCGAGCACGGCGTCTGCGGCGCGTGCACGGTGCGCCTCGACGGCGAGATCGTGCGCTCGTGCCTGATGCTCGCCGTGCAGTGCGACGGGCGCACGCTGCAGACGATCGAGGGCGTCGCCCCGGGCCCGGACGAGCTGAGCGTCGTCCAGGAGGCCTTCTGGGAGAAGCACGGCCTGCAGTGCGGGTTCTGCACCCCGGGCATGGTCCTGACGGCGACCGACCTGCTGCAGCGCACGCCGCATCCGACCGAGGCGGAGGTGCGCGAGGCCATGGGCGGCAACCTGTGCCGCTGCACGGGCTATCAGTTCATCGTGGACGCGGTGCTCCACGCGGCCGAGGCGGGCGCCGGCGACGGCGCCGCGGAGGAGGCGACGTAGATGGCCACCCCGGCGTTCGAGGACAACAAGCTCGTCGGCGCGCGCATCCGCCGCCGCGAGGACCCGCGCTTCCTGCAGGGCCGGGGGCGCTACGTCGACGACCTGCGCCATCGCGGGCTCCTGCACCTCGCGTTCGTGCGCAGCGAGGTGGCCCACGCGGCCGTCCGCAGCGTCGACGTCTCGGCGGCGCGGGCGGTCCCCGGCGTGGTCGGCGCCTACGCCGCCGCGGACCTCGCGCGGCTCGTGAAGCCGATCCGCGCGGTGTCGCACGGCCCCGGCTACCAGGTCGCGGACACGCCGGTCCTCGCCACCGACCGCGTGCGCTATGTGGGCGAGCCGCTCGCCGCCGTCGTGGCGGAGTCGCGCTACGAGGCCGAGGACGGCGCCGAGGCCGTCGTCGTCGACAGCGAGCCGCTGCCGGCGGTCACGACCATGGAGCAGGCGCTCGCCGACGGCGCCCCGGCGATCCACGACGCGATCGCCGGCAACCTCTTCAACCACTTCGAGCTCCAGGCCGGCGACACGGACGCCGCCTTCGCGGCGGCCGACTTCGTCTACGAGGCGGAGTACCGGGCCGGGCGCGTGGCGCCGGTGGCGCTCGAGCCGCGGGCGGTCATCGCCGAATGGGACCCGACGACCGAGGAGCTGACGGTCTGGGCGTCGCACCAGGCCCCGCACCTCCTGCGCACCGGCCTGTCGGAGTACCTCACCGTCCCCGAGTCGCGCATCCGCGTGATCTCGCCCGACGTCGGCGGCGGCTTCGGCTCCAAGCTCATCCTCTACGTCGAGGACCTCGCCGTCGCCGCGGTCGCGCGCCTGACCGGAAGCCCGGTCAAGTGGGTCGCCGACCGCCGCGAGGATCTGCTCACGGCGATGCACGGGCGCGAGCAGACCCACACGGTGCAGGCCGCCGTGCGCGAGGACGGCCGCGTGCTCGGCCTGCGCGTGAAGATCATGGCCAGCAACGGCGCGTACGCGATCTGGCCGATGACCGCCGGCCTCGACTCGGGCCAGGCCTCCGAGAACGTCACCGGCCCCTACGACATCCCCCACTACGACCGCGACGTGTCGGCGGTCGTGACGAACAAGACGCCGATGGGGCCGTACCGCGGCGTCGGGCGCCCGATGGCCTGCTTCACGATCGAGCGCACGATGGACGAGATCGCCGCGCGCCTCGGGCTCGAGCCGCTCGAGGTCCGCCGGCGCAACGTGATCCGCAGCTACCCCCACCAGACGGCGGCCGGGCTCGTGCTCGAGAGCGGCAGCTCGGCCGAGGCGCTCGACGACATGGAGAAGCTCCTCGACGTCGGCCGCTTCCGCGCCGAGCAGGCCGAGCTGCGCGAGCGCGGCGTCTACCGCGGCGTGGGCGTCGCGGCCGTCGTCGAGCACTCGGCGCTCGGCACCCAGGAGGTGGCCCGCAAGGGCATCGACATCGGCCTGGGCCTCGAGAGCGCGATCGTGCGCGCCGAGCCCGACGGGCACCTGACGGCGATCGTGGGCACGCACAGCCACGGCCAGGGGCACGAGACGACGTTCGCCCAGGTCGTGGCCGACGAGTTCGGCCTGCCGCTCGAGCGCGTGACGGTGCGCTTCGGCGACACCGCCGTCGTCCCGTACGGCCTCGGCACGTGGGCGAGCCGGAGTCTCGTCTACGCGGGCGGCGCGGCGATCCTCGCCGCGCGCGACGTGCGCGACAAGGCGCTGGAGATCGCCGCCCATGAGCTGGAGGCGAGCCCCGCCGACCTCGAGATGGTCGGCGGCGAGATCCTCGTGAAGGGCAGCCCGTCGAAGAAGCTCTCCTTCGCCGACGTCGCCCGGATCGCGATCCACAAGCCGCAGCGGCTGCCCGAGGAGATCGAGCCGGGCCTCGAGTCGACGCGCCGCTACCGGGCGCCGGACCCCGGCAGCTTCTCGAACAGCCTGCACGGCGTCGTCGTCGAGGTCGACGTGAAGACCGGCGAGGTGCGGCTGCTGCGCTACGTCGTGATCGAGGACTGCGGGACGATCGTCAACCCGCTCATCGTCGACGGCCAGGTGCACGGCGGCACCGCCCAGGGCATCGGGCAGGCGCTGCTCGAGGAGGTCGCCTACGACGAGTCCGGCCAGCCGCTGACGACGACGTTCATGGACTACCTCATCCCCGGCTTCAACGAGGTCCCGCGAATGGAGATCCACCACCTGAGCTCGCCCTCGCCGCACAGCATCGGCGGCTTCAAGGGCATGGGGGAGGGCGGCGCGATCAACCCGCCGGCCGCGATCGCCAACGCGGTGACCGACGCGCTGCGCCCGTTCGGCGTGCGCGTGGACCACGTGCCGATCGCGCGCGACTGGATCGTGCGCAGCGTCGACGCCGCGCGCGACCGCGCGGGCGCCGCCGGGGCGGGCGCATGAGCGAGGTCGCCGGCGACCGCGGGGCCGCCGCGGCGGCCATCGCCCACGTCGAGCCGCTGATCGGCCTCGAGCGCAAGGTCGACCCGCGGCACACGGCGCTCATCGTGGTCGACGTGCAGAACGACTTCTGCGCCGAGGGCGGGATGATGCACGCCGAGGGCCTCGACCTCACCGCCGTCCAGTCCATGGCGAACCGGCTCCCCGGCCTGATCGCGGGCGCGCGCGAGGCCGGCGCGCTGGTCGTCTTCGTGCGCAACGTCTACTCCAGCGTGGGCAACGCCTACCTCTCCGACGTGTGGCTCGAGCAGGCCTCGCGCCGGCGCGGCGACAGCTACACGCGGCGCGACGTCTGCGCCGCGGACTCGTGGGAGGGCGACTTCTTCGGCGACGTCGCGCCGCGGCCCGGCGACCCGATCGTCACCAAGCACCGCTTCAGCGCCTTCCACAACACCGACCTCGACACGATCCTGCGCAGCCACGGCATCCGCACGCTCGTGATGACCGGCGTGGCGTCGAACGTCTGCGTCGAGACCACGGCGCGCGAGGGGTTCGTCCGCGACTACTACGTCGTGTTCCTCGAGGACGGCACCGCCGCCTACCGCGACGAGGACCATGCCGCGACGCTGCGCGTCATCGACCGCTTCTTCGGGGAGGTCGCGTCGATCGACGACGTGGCCGGGGCCTGGGAGCGGGGGACGGGCGCGACGGGCGGCTAGGTCTACCGGCGCTCGGTGTGGCCCAGCTGCTTGCTGGGCGCGATCCGGTCGCGGACGAGGCGCTTGAGCTCGGGCAGCTCGGGGAAGCCGCCCTCGTCGACGCGCGACCAGATCGTCTCGCCGTCGAGGCGGATCTCGAAGACCCCGCCGGTCCCCGGCTGGAGCGCGACCTCGCCCAGCTCGGCCGAGAACGTCGTGAGGAGCTCCTGGGCCATCCAGCCGGCGCGCAGCAGCCAGCGGCATTGGGTGCAGTACTCGATCTCGACGCGGGGCTCGTGGGTCATGGGAGTCAGTGTGCCTCAGCGGTGCACGGCGGCCAGCAGCGCGGCGTAGGAGCGGACGAGCAGCGCGCGCTCCTCGCGCAGGCGCGGGTCCGCGGGATCGCAGCCGACCGCGACCCACGCGTCGGAGAGGTCCATCGCCTGCGCGCGCAGCAGCGCGGCCGGGCGCACGCCGTCCGGGTCGGCGCCGTAGCAGTACGCGTACGCGTCGCGCAGCGCCCCGACGAGCGCGTCGGAGGCGCCGGGGCCGCCGCCGTGCTGCGCCTCGCGGTGCGCGCGCCACCACTCGACCTCGAGCTCGGCCGCCCGTCGCGGGTCCAACCGCACGCCCTCGCTCGCGACGAGCAGCCGGTAGAAGCGCGTCATGAGGGCGCGCGCGGCCGCGGGGTCGTTGTCGGGGTGCGGCGCCCACACCTGATTGGCCCGCAGCACGAGCCACGCGCCCACCAGCGTGCGCGGCCAGCTCATCCGGAAGGCGGCGCGGACGAGGCGCACGGACGTCACGAGGAACGCCGCCCACCGGCGCCGGTAGTACGTCTCCCACGCGCGGCACTCCAGCGCGCCGACGGCGCGCGGGTCGAAGGAGCGCATCGGGCTCACGCCTCGAGCGGCCACGACGCGACTCTAGGGCGCGCGCGAGACCTCGGCGAGCCGTCGGTGCAGGCGCGCGCGCAGCTCCTCAGGGTCGTAGTCGCGCTGGGCGCGGCGACGGCGCGCGACGACGACGCCGGTCGCCGCCACGCCGGCCACGCCGGCGAGGCCGAGGAGCTTCCAGGGCACGCGCATCGGTCTCGTAGGTTACGGGCGGTGACGACGCACTCGCCCCTGACGCGCGACGACGCGATCGCGACCGCGGCGACCGGCGACATCTGGCTCTTCCGCGGGCGATCGCTCGCCGACCGGGCGATCCAGGCGGTGACGAACAGCCCGGTCAACCACGTCGGGATGGTCGTCGCCATCGACGACCTGCCGCCGCTGCTCTGGCACGCCGAGGTCGGCCGGTCGCTGCCCGACGTCTGGAGCGGCGAGCGCCGGCGCGGCGTGCAGCTGCACCTGCTCGCCGACGCGGTGCGGACCTGGGAGGAGCGCTACGCCCAGCGCGCCTGGGTGCGCCAGCTCGACGGCACGCTCGAGCGCGAGCACGAGGACCGGCTGATGCAGGTCATCGACCGCCTCGACGGACGCCCGTTCCCGACGACGCCCGGCCTCGCGCGGCAGTGGCTGACGGGCCGGCTGCGCCGGTCCTCGTCGCTGGAGACCATCTACTGCGCGGAGCTCGTCGCGACGACCTACCAGCAGATGGGCCTGCTGCCGTCCCGCCGGCCGGCGAGCTGGTACGACCCCGGCCGCTTCTGGAGCGGGGATCGCATCCAGCTCGTGCCGCCGTTCGCGCTCGCCGGCGAGGTCGCGGTCCGGTCGGCCGTCTAGCCCGGGCGCCGCAGCAGCCGCTCGACGAGGAGCCGCAGGCGCTCGCGCGCCGTGACGGGGACGGCGTGGAGGACGAGGTTGCGCCCGCCCGCGGCGCGGATGGGGATGAGTCGGAAGCGGGTCATGGGAGTCCTTGGCGAGGGGGAGGGATACCCATGGTGCGCGCGGTTGCTGAAGCGCGGATCACGTGGACATGAAGAGCTTGTGAAGACCGCCGGCGCCGATCAGTCCTCCGGCAGCACCGCGAAGACGGCACGGCCGCGGACGATCTCGCGGTCCTCGACGGCCAGCGAGCAGTCGGCGAAGGCCAGCTTGCCGCCGAGTCGCTCGACCTCCGTGTGCGCCTGCACCCAGTCGCCTTCCTTGGCCGGTCCGAGGTAGTCGGTCGTCAGGCTCACGGTCGCCAGGCGCGCGTCGCCGTCGGTCGAGGCGCGGATCGCCCGGCCGAGCGCGAAGTCGACGAGCGTGGCGAGCAGGCCGCCCTGCGCCGTCCCGGCGGCGTTGAGGTGGCGGCCGTCGATCCGCAGGGCGATCGTCTCGCCATCGGTCTCGACCGGGCCGACGTGGTCGAGGAACGGGCCGGCGTCGGGTACCGGGCTGAAGGAGGCGGTCATGCGCGCAGGCCTTCCCGGCCGGGCGGCCGCCGACGCGCGCGCCGCGCTCAGGCGGGCAGGCGGTGCGACAGCCACACCGCGACGGGCAGCAGGCCGGTCGCGATGGCGATGCTCGCGGCCAGCGCGAACGCCGCCAGGCGCGACGAGTACCCGTAGAGGCGCGCGAAGGAGAGCATCGAGAGCGGCACCGGACCCAGCGCAAGGACCCACGCGCCGGCCGGGACGTCGATCCCGGCGAGCGCCGCGCCCACCAGGAGCACCGGCACGAGGGTGAGGTGGACCGCGAGCAGACGGGCCACGAGCCCGCGGTCGGCCCGGCGCAGCCATCCCGCCTGCGGCCACCCGAGCCCCAGGAGCATGGCGCCGACGACGGCGAGGGCCGTCCCGAGGACGACGACGGCCCCGGCGACGAGGTCGGGCGCCGGCTGGAGCCGGCCGAACGCGAGCCCCGTCACGGCCAGCGCCGTCGGCGCGTAGTCGACGAGGCCCGTCCGGGCGGCCTGCGCGATCGGGGCCCGGGCGCGCAGGAACCGCACGCCGGCGGCGATCCGCGGCTGCGTGAGCATGTCGTAGGTCGCGATCACGACGGCGGCGCGCGGACCGAAGAGGGCGGCGGTCATCGGGACGGCCCAGAAGCCGGGGTTGCCGTAGAGCGCGAAGGACAACAGCGGCGCGTCGTCGTGGCGGCGGAAGAGCCAGGCGCCGGCGACGACGGCCGTGACCTGCGCGCCCAGGATCACCGCGAGGATCGCCAGCCCGGCGGCGCCGCCCTGGAAGCTCCAGCCGGCGAGGAACGCGAGCGCGGCCAGGCCGGCCGCCGTGTTCAGCCGGAAGACCAGGGCGAAGTGCCGCTGCCAGGCGCCGCGGACCGCGAGGCCGAAGGCGAAGCCGCCGAGGATGGGGAGCGCGAAGGCCACTCCTACACAGGTAGCACGGGCGGCGCGGAGGTCCCGGGCGTTCGGAACGGCGCGAATCGGGCAGACCGGCGCGGTGTCCGTCGTCCGTCGTCCGCCGCCGCCCGCCCGCGAGGGCGACGAGAGCGCGACGAGCGTGCTCGCGGCGCTG
>JAXDHC010000569.1:0-3844 GCA_034664705.1 Solirubrobacteraceae bacterium | reverse complement strand
CAGGCGCTCTCGGAGGGTGAGACGGGCGTGATCGACGACGACCAGCAAGCGAGTCGCCCGGCCGGCGCAGCAGGCGATGTCGCGGTGGCGCTCAAGGGCGTCACCAAGACGCTCGGCGGCAAGGCGGTCCTGAAGAACTGCGACCTCACGGTCCGAAAGGGAGAGCTCGTCTCCATCCTCGGGCCGAGCGGGGTGGGCAAGTCCACCGTCCTGAACGTGGTGGCGGGCTTCGCCCCCGTCGAGGAGGGCACCGTCGAGCTGGCGGGACGCGACGTCACCTGGACGCCGGCGAACCGCCGGAACATCGGGTTCATCTTCCAGGAGTACGCGCTGTTCCCGCATCTGACGGTCGCGGAGAACGTGCGCTTCCCGCTCGACATGCGCCGCGTGCCCGGCCGCCAGGCGCGCGAGCGCGTCGACGCCGCGCTGGCGAGCGTCGGGCTGGAGAGCTACGCCGCCCGGCGCCCGAACGCGCTCAGCGGCGGTCAGCGCCAGCGCGTCGCGATCGCTCGCGCGCTC
Source organism: Solirubrobacteraceae bacterium (assembly GCA_034664705.1). GTDB lineage: Bacteria > Actinomycetota > Thermoleophilia > Solirubrobacterales > Solirubrobacteraceae > JAOPZW01. The sequence continues at coordinate 3,325 of JAXDHC010000569.1, read as the reverse complement.
GTGTTCGAGCCCGACGTGCTGCTGATGGATGAGCCGCTCAGCTCGCTCGACCGCCAGCTGCGCGACGAGATGACGATGCAGATGCGCCGGCTGCACGTCGAGCTCGGCGTCACGGTCCTGTACGTCACCCACGACCCGGCCGAGGCGCTGGGCCTGTCGGACCGCGTCGGCGTGCTCCGCGACGGGGCCGTCGCGCAGATCGGCTCGCCCAGCGAGGTCCACGAGCAGCCGCGCTCCGCCTATGTCGCGGAGCTCTGCGGCGCGGTGAACGTGATGGGCACCTGCGAGATCCTCCCCGGGCGCGGCGCCGGCGACAGCTCGCCGTGGCGGGCCGAATGCCGGGGAAGGGTGGTCGTCGCGTCGCGCGGACCGGACCCCGAGTCCTCCGCGACGGGCGCGCTGCTCGTGGGCGTCAGGCCCCACCACGTGAGCGTGGCGGCCGGCGACGGTCCCGTGGCCGGCGCCGAGGGCGCCGAGGTCAACGAGCTTCCCGGCACGGTCGAGTCCATCCGCCTGATCGGCAGCGGCCTGCGCTATGAGGTGAACGTCGCGACCGAGCGCCCCTGGCAGGTCGTGACCGGCCGCGCGGTCGAGGGCATCGAGCCCGGCAGCGCCGTCACCGTGCGGTGGCGCGCCGAGGACACGATGCTGATGGAGCCGTAGCGATGCCCAGGTTGCGTTCAGCATCCCTGGCACCAGACGGCCGCGCGATGGCCGCGGGCGGTGGCGTGCGTCCGTCGGGCGCGCGTCGCCGCGTCCGGGCGTCGCCGGAGCAGTGGCTGACGCTCCTGCCGATCGCCTTCCTCGCGCTGTTCTTCCTGTACCCGTTCGGCGACATGGTCTGGGCGAGCGTCAGCCGCGACGGCCTCTTCGCTGCGTACGCCGAGGCGCTCGACGACCCGTTCTTCGTCCGCGCGGTCGTCAGGACGCTCGTCGTCAGCCTCGTGTGCACCGTCGCCTGCCTTGTGCTCGGCTACGCGATCGCGTACGAGCTGACCCGGCGGCGGACCCCGATCCGCACGGTGATCCTAGGCGTCGTCCTGCTGACCTTCTGGATCAGCATCCTCATCCGCGCCTACAGCTGGCTGGCGATCCTCCAGCCCGGTGGCGTGCTGAGCGACGTCGCGGGCCTGGTGGGCATATCGGCCGAGAGCTGGAGGCTCCAGGGCACCACGACCGCCGTCGCGATCGGCATGGTGCACTTCCTACTGCCGTACATGGTGCTCGTGCTGATCCCGCCGCTTCGGGCCGTCGACCCCGCCCTCCTGCGGGCTGCGCACAGCCTCGGCGCGAGCAGGCTGCGGACCTTCTGGCGGGTCACGCTTCCCCTGACGAAGGGCGGCATCGTCGCCGGCTGCATCCTCACGTTCATCCTGTCGATCGGCTTCTACGTGATGCCGTCGATCCTCGGCGGGCCCGCGAACCCGTTCGTGGCGAACGTGATCGGCGAGCAGGTCGGGACGTTCCAGGCCTTCCCGGTGGCCGGCGCGATGAGCGTCCTGCTCACCGTCGTGGTGCTGTGCCTGTACGCGACGCTCGTGCGGGTCTCCGACCCGACGAAGATCCTCGGCGATTCGGGGAAGGCATGAGGCTCGGCACTCGACAAAGCCGCATGGCCCCCGAGGAGTCCGGTGCGGTGGCGAGGGCGATCGCCTGGTCCACGGCCGTGCTGCTCGTCGTCCCGATGGTCGTCGTCGTCGCGCTCGCGGTGAACGGCAGCCAGTACGTCCAGTTCCAGCTCCCGCCCGACGACGTCTCGCTGAAGTGGCTTCGCGAAGTCGCGGACAGCCCGCTGTGGCGCTCGGCGCTCATGCAGAGCGTCAAGGTCGCTCTCCTGTCCGCCGTGCTCGCCACCGCGCTCGGCACGGCATGCGCGCTGGGCATCCGCAACAGCCGGTACGCCGGCGTGGTGCAGACGCTCATGCTGCTTCCGCTCATCGTCCCGCTGATCGTGACGGCGCTGGCGATCTATCCGCTGTGGGTCGACCTCGGGCTCCTCGGCACGACGGCCGGCCTCGTCATCGGGCACACCGTCGTGGCCATGCCCTTCGCGTTCCTCACGGTGTGGAGTTCGGTCGGGACGCTCGATCCCCAGCTCGAGAAGGCTGCGGCGTCGCTGGGGGCGGGCTCGTGGCAGGTGCTGCGGCGCGTGACGCTCCCGCTCATCGCTCCCGCGCTTCTGGCGAGCGTGATCGTGGCCGCGGCGATGTCCTTCGACGAGATCATCGTGAGCCTGTTCATCGCCAGCCCGCAGACGCAGACCATGCCCGTCGTGCTCTGGTCCCACCTCCGCGAGAACCTCGACCCCACGGTGGCCGCGGCATCCGTCTTCATGGCGGCGATGAACCTCGTGATCCTGTTCGTCGGGATCGCCGCCGGACGGTGGGCCGTCAAGCGGCGCGGCGCCGCCCGATGAGGCGGAGGGCATTAGCCCCGCCGCCTGAGCGAGCCCGGGGGCGAGATCGGATTGCCCGGCGCGCCGGGACCCGGGCGTGGAACGTACCGGCGGACCGCACCGCTCATCAACGCAAATGGTGTGCTCACGATGCCTTCCAGCCGCGCCGGCGGCCGGCCGGGACCCGGGGCGCGGGGTCGCACATGGCCGACCCGCCATAGTTCCTCGCATGAGCGTGCGCAGCGACGTCCGCGACATCGAGCACCGCGGCGACTGCGAGCGGCTGGTCCGCGCCTTCTACTCCCGCGCGATGACCGACCCGATGATCGGCTGGATCTTCGTCGACGTCGCCGAGCTGGACCTCGAGGCCCACGTGCCGGTCATCGCGTCCTTCTGGGAGACGATCCTGCTCGGGGCGCAGTCCTATCGCGGTGGCGCGTTCCGCCCGCACGCCGAGCTGCACGCGAAGGTCCGCCTGCGCAGCGGCCACTTCGAGCGCTGGCTCACGCTGTGGCGCACGACGGTCGACGAGCTCTTCGCCGGTGCCCGCGCCGAGCTCGCCAAGGCCCACGCGACGCGCGTCGGGCACGCGTTCCACAGCCGCCTCGAAGCGCTGCCCTCCGCCGCCGGCGCGACGGGGCTGGCGGTCACGTGGCACGGTCCGTCGCCGGCCGCGGGCGCCCAGGGCTGAAGGCGCTCATCCCGGCTGCGGCGGCGGGCTCGCCGGTCGCGGCCAGTACGATTCGCCCGGGGAGCGGGTAGGGCTGGTTCAGGGGTCCGTCGGCTGGGGACACGATGAAGACTCTGCAGAAGCGCATATATGGCTTCGGCCATGACGCACTTCACACGACTGTCAGGCGGCTTGCACGCCGGCTCAACTACGACCTCCTGTGGAAGAGCTACTACAGCGGGGTGCCGCGCCTGGACGAT
>JAXDHC010000568.1:0-2767 GCA_034664705.1 Solirubrobacteraceae bacterium | reverse complement strand
TGGGCCAGCGCCGCCTCGCGGAGCTTCTGGAAGACCGTGCGCTGGTTCTGGGCCTGCATCGCGTTCTTCACGAACTGCTGGGTGATCGTGGAGCCGCCCTGCACGGCCTTGCGCTGGACGACGTCCTGGACGAACGCGCGCCCGATGCCGCGGACGTCGACGCCCGGGTTCTCGTAGAAGCGGCGATCCTCGATGGCGATGATCGCGTTGCGCATGACCGGCGCGATGTCGCCGTAGGCGACGAGCACGCGGCTCTGGTTGTTCGTCAGGACCCCGAGCTGCCTGTCGCGCATGTCGTACAGGACCGAGTTGCGCGCGTCCTGGAACTCCTTGCGGTTCTCGAGGTCGGGCAGGTCGGAGGCGACGGCCATCATCATCCCGAACACCGTCGACACCAGCGCGAGCAGCGAGAGCGGGATGAGGACCACGAGGAGCCGCAGCTTGCGCAGCCGCGGGCGATGGGGCACCGGCTGCGGGAACAGCGGCGTGACGTTGTCGGATCCGTTCGCGTCGCTCATTCGCCTCGGTCACGGCCGGCGACCGCGAACAGGGGGGTGGGCGGCGGCGGCTCGCGACGGGGGACACCCTAGCATTGGCCCCGATGCCCGAAGACCATGCGGATGCCGCCGCGTTCCTCACCCGCAACGCCGCCGACGCCCTCCCCAAGGGGGCCCTCGAGGCCAAGCTCGCACAGGCCGCCCGGGAGGGGCGCCGGCTGCGGGTGAAGCTCGGCCTTGACCCGACCGCGGCCGACATCCACCTCGGGCACACGGTCGTCCTGCAGAAGCTGCGCGAGTTTCAGGACCTCGGCCATCGCGTCGTGCTCATCGTCGGCGACTTCACCGCGCGCGTGGGCGATCCCAGCGGGCGCTCGAGCACGCGGCCGGTGCTGTCGGGCGAGGAGATCGACGCCAACGCCCGCACCTACCAGGAGCAGGCGTTCCGGGTGCTGCGCGACGACCCGGAGCTCTACGAGCTGCGCTTCAACTCCGAGTGGCTCGACATGCCGATGGAGGAGCTGTTCCGCCTGGCGCGGACGACGACCGTCGCGCAGATCCTCGAGCGCGACGACTTCGCCAAGCGCTTCGCCGCGAGCGCCCCGATCTCGGTCCTCGAACTGCTCTATCCGCTCATGCAGGGCTACGACTCGGTCGCGGTCCGCTCCGACGTGGAGCTCGGCGGCACCGACCAGACCTTCAACCTCCTCCTCGCGCGCGACGTGCAGCGCGCGTACGGCGTCCCCGAGCAGGCGATCCTCACGGTCCCGATCCTCCCCGGGGTCGACGGCACCGAGAAGATGTCCAAGTCGCTGGCCAACCACATCGGCGTCGCCGAGCCGGCCAACGAGATGTACGGCCGCACGCTGTCGCTGCCCGACGAGGCGATGGAGACCTGGTTCCGCCTGCTCGGGATCGACCCGCCGCCGGACGCCACGTCCCCGCGCGACGCCAAGCGCGCGCTCGCGCGGGCGATCGTCGAGCGCTTCCACGGCCCCGATGCCGCGCGCGCCGCCGAGGAGCGCTTCGACCGGCTGCACATCCAGCGCGCGGTCCCGGACGACGTCGAGGACCTCGACGTCACGCCGGACGACGGGCGCGTCCACATGCCGGCGCTCCTGGCCAGCGGGTTCGGGCTGTCGCGCTCGGACGCCCGGCGGCTGCTGTCGCAGGGCGGGGTCCGCCTCGACGGGGAGCCGCTGGCGCCCGACGAGCTCGACCTGCCGCCCGACCGCCTCGACGGCGCGGTCCTGCAGGTCGGCAAGCGTCAGTTCCGGCGGCTGCGGATCCGCTGATGGCCGTCCACGGCGGCGTGCTGCGCATGAGCACGCCGGGCGACGGCGCGATCGTCGACCTGACCGAGGGGGTGCGCTCGATCGTCCGGCGCGCCGGCGTGCCCGCCGGCGTGGTGACCGTCTTCGCCGTCGGCTCGACGGTCGCGGTGACGACGATGGAGCACGAGCCCGGCGGCGTCGCGGACCTGCAGGCGCTGCTGGAGCGCCTCGTGCCCGCGCAGCCGCCCGGCGGCGGCGCCTACGAGCACAACGTGCGCAACCACGACTCCAACGCCCACGCCCATCTGCGCGCGAGCATCGTCGGCCCGTCGGTCTCGATCCCGCTCGTCGGCGGCGAGCTGGGCCTGGGGACGTGGCAGCAGGTCGTCCTGATCGACTTCGACGACCGCCCGCGCGACCGCGTCGTGTCGGTCCACGTCGCGTCCTGACGCGGCCCCGCGGCCGGGCGATTCGGCCGATCTGAGCGACCTGGCGCGTTGCCGCTCGCATTTCTCGGCGCGGGCGCTATTGTTCCCGATCCGTTGAGTGCACGTTCGAGCGGCGGCCATCGCGGCCCCTCAATCGGCGCTATACTCCACGGTCCATCCCGGTGGCAACGCCTGGATGCGCCTCTCGCGAAGGAGTCCCCTTCGCCGACTGGGCGCGGCGGTCTTTGAAAACTCAACAGCATGCGCACTTGGATCGGAAGTATTCGATTCGGTGTGCGTCCAGGTTCGAAACCGTCCGGCATCTAACGTTCGATGCCGGCGGCCAGAATTGACCCGTCTTGACCGTGGTGCCCGTGTACCGGCGCCACACGATGGTCTCGACGAACTCTTTGTGACGGTCCGATGAGCTTCGGCTCGGACGGCCAGCAGTTCTTCACGGAGAGTTTGATCCTGGCTCAGGACGAACGCTGGCGGCGTGCTTAACACATGCAAGTGGAGCGACGAACCGAGCTTCGGCTCGGGGCAAAGCCGCGAACGGGTGAGTAAC
>JAXDHC010000567.1:0-3918 GCA_034664705.1 Solirubrobacteraceae bacterium | reverse complement strand
GCGGTCTGGGCTTGGCTTGTTGCTGCGGCGCTAACCGCATTTGGACGTCGTCCGCTTGAGGTTCGCGATCAGCCGCCTCAGGACCGCCCCGTTGCCGGGCAGCTCGAAGTGGTTGACGCCGGGGTTGTCGGTGAGGGCGAAGCGGTGGCAGCGCATCCGTCGCCACACCCGGACGGCGTCGTTGGTGAGGTCCTCCTGGTTGATGTCGCCCTTGCGCGTCAGGAAGGCGGTCGTCATCGGGTTGAGGACCTGGCCGATCGCGAAGCTGGGGAGCGGTGCGCCGACGACGGTGTCGATGCCCGAGCCCTTCTCGGCGTAGACGTCGACGTCGGGGAAGTGCGCCCGGTCGGCGAACTTCACGAAACCGATGTAGTGGCGCGCAACCGGGATCCACTGCGCCAGGCCGGCGTCCGTCAACAGTTGCGGCCAGTCGCGCGGCGTGTACGAGCGGCCCGTCGTCGTGTTGCGGACGACCACCTCGCGGTCGCCGAAGATGTCAGGGTCGGAAGCGCTGAGGTAGGTGGCCGGCTGCGTCTGGTACATCCGGGCACTGCTGGCGGCGTTGTCGGGGGTCTGCGGGAAGCTGAAGTCCTGGATGTTCAGGCCGGTGAACAGGACCGGGTAGAGGACCCCCTGCCCCGGGAAATTGCCGGCGAACGGTGTGAACCCGTGGATGTAGCGCTTCCGCCACGCACGAGACGTGTGCGTGAGCAAGTATTGGGCATAGATGGGGCCGTTCGAGTGGCCGACCAGATGGACCGGTCGGTTCCCGTTTGCGCGGAAGGTCGACTCGATCATGCGCCTGGTCCGGGCGAGAAAGCCGTCCATGTCCGGCGTCAGGCGCGGGTTGTAGCCGGCGACGCGGATGTCCCTGTCGCGCCTCCAGCCCGCCGCCTCGAGCGCCTTGTACAACGGCTCGTACAGCGGCGCGCTTTGGGTACGGCCATAGGCCGGGATCCGCACCGTCACGCCCTGCGGGAAGGAGAACCGCTGCGCGAACGGCTTGCCCGGATCGGCGTCGTAGCGCAACGTCTGGAGCTTGTCCCGGCACAGCTGGTTGAAGGTCGTGCTCGGCCGATCGTTCTGGAACCATTCGTCGAACGTGCCAGAGGCCGGGCAGTCCGGCGCCTCGGTCTGGCCGTTGACCGTGACCCGGACCTTGTTGAGCGTGTAGCCCGGAAACAGCACGACCGGGGTTCGCCCGGCGCCGTACGCCGGCGCCGCGAGAAGCATCGTCCCGCCCACCGCCGCGACCGCCGCTCGTCTTGCCGCGCCACTCCATCGGACCATTTCGTCCCCCCTTAGCCGCCGCTTTGTCCGACCCTCCCACGTCGAGCCCTGCGCGGCCAGGCGCCATGTCACCGGCCGGCAGCTTGCTTGGAGCGCGGCGCGGTTGGTACGTGTCGTCATCGACGTGGACGGCTTCGATGGGTCGGCCGGCGAGCTCAGCGCCGCATGGAACGCGGCGTGGAGCCGTTGGGGCGAGGGACGCGCGTGACGCTCCTGGATGGGGATCCCAGGCTTCGTTGTCGTCGGCCACGGGCGATCTGTGAGACGGTGAGCAGCGACCCGACAAGCGCGCGGGCGGGGCGTGGCGACGACAAGCGGCGCGAGCTTGCGGAAGCACGCCACCGGTGAAGAAGGTCGCTCACGGGGGCCGCCGACGGGCTTGACGCCACGCCCGGCGACCACCACCCTCGCCCCCGTGCCGAACACGACGACGACCCAGCACCAGCGCGCCACCGCCTTCCGCGCCCTCCACGACGGCAAGCCGTTCATCATCCCCAACCCCTGGGACGCGGGGTCGGCGCGGGTGCTCGAGGCGCTCGGGTTCGAGGCGCTGGCGACGACGAGCTCGGGGTTCGCCTTCACCCTCGGCCGGGCGGACGGGGATGCGACGCTCGACGAGGTGATCGCCCACACGGCCGTGCTCGTGAACGCGACGGAGCTGCCGGTGGCCGTCGACCTGGAGCACGGCCACGGACCGAAGCCCGAGGACGCGGCGGCCGCGATCGTCCGCGCGGCCGAGGCCGGCGCGGTCGGGGGGTCGATCGAGGACTACGACCCCGCGGGGCGCATCTACGATCTCGCGGAAGCGGTCGAGCGGGTCGCCGCGGCCGTGGAGGCTGCCCAAAACCTCGACTTCCCCTTCACGCTCACCGCCCGCGCCGAGAACCTCATCCGCGGCAACCCGGACCTCGACGACACCATCGCGCGCCTGCAGGCCTACGAGCGCGCCGGGGCCGACGTACTCTACGCCCCCGGCCTGCGCACAGCGGACGAGATCGCCGCGGTGTGCGCGGCGGTGGACCGGCCGGTCAACGTCCTCGCCCACCCCGGCCTCACGATGGACCAGATCGCCGGCGCCGGGGGGCAGCGGGTGAGCGTCGGCGGCGCACTGACGTGGACGGCCGTGAACGCGATGGCCGACGCCGCCACGCGGATGCGCGACCACGGCGACTTCTCGGGCCTCGGCGACTCCGCCCAGATCAAGGAGTGGCTCGCCCGCTGACCGCGGAGCGGCGTCAGCCCTGACGGACCGTCACGAGCGCGGCGCTGTGCGCCGGCATGACGATCCGGAAGCTCCCGGACTTGCGCTTCACCCGCTCGCGCTTGCGCTTGCCGCGCAGCTCGCCGTCCGGCGTCGACGTCCCGTAGCTCTGCCCGCCGATCGTCACGCCGTTCGCCGCCCGCAGCGACGGCGCCAGCAGGCGCTCCACCCGGCCGGAGGCCGCACCGCCGGGGACACCGAGCGCGACGGTCCGCGGCGCGGAGCTCTTGTTGATGAGCGCGACCCGGCGCGTGCCGATGGGATCGACGGTGGCCCAGGTGCGCAGCGTCGCGCCGGGCGGGTTCGGGCCGGCCGGGAGCAGGCGCGAGTGCTGGGGCACCGCCCGGCTGAAGAGCAGCATCCCGTAGAACAGCGGGTTGACGTGCCCGACGCGCTGTGTGCCCTTGCGCAGGCCGAAGTCCACCGGCGCGTAGAAGGCCCCGTTGAAGGTGTGGAAGTTGACGTTGCGCACGCCGGCCGTCGCCAGGCCGAAGAGCACGTCGGCCCCCCACAGCGCCGACGAGAACGAGTCGCTCGCGCCGCGGACGCCGCCGCAGTTCGCGCTGTTGGCCTCCGACAGGCGCAGCGTGGTCCCGTTCGCCGTGGCGACCGCCGACAGCTGCGACATCCGGTTCACGAGCGGCGTGAACGCCGTCGTGCCGAGCAGCGCGCGCGAGTAGTACGCGCCCCGCCGTCGCACCCGGCTCTCACACGTGTGCAGCGCGTAGGCGTGCGCGCTGAACTGCGTCGGGCCGGGACCTCCGCGCGAGAGGAGGTCGTTGGCGTGGTCCTCCCACGCCGACGTCGCGAAGCCGCCCTCGGAGACCGGCACCCCGGGCGCGCCGAGCGCGACCGCCGCGCGGAATGCCTTCAGCTCCTCGAGGTACTGCGGGTAGTCCCAGCCCACCGGCCGGCGCATCACGCGGCGCAGCACCCGGTTGCCGACCTGGAACCGCCGCGGGCGCGTGTACAGGTCCGGCTCGTTGCCGATCTCGAAGGCGGCGAGGTGCCCGGGCGGGAACGTGCGCGCGGCTTCCTGCGCGTAGGTCGCCGCGTTGCGCAGGTCGTTCAGCGCCAGGTTGAGGCCGAGCATGAACGGCGCGTGCGTGCGCGTCGTGAAGTTGCGCAGCACACGCAGCCGCGCGGGCGTCATGTCGGTCACGATCCCCGTCGGGCGCGGCACGCCGGCGGGGTTCCACCACGTCTGGTCGGTCGAATTGCCGCCGAGGCGGATCGTCGGCGCGCCGTTGCCGCTCGCGCCCAGCGTCTCGACGAGCCGTGCGAAGATCGGGTTGACCTTCGTCGCCCCCAGGTAGCTGTCGGCGGCGTAGTACTCCAGCGAGAAGCCGGCGAACGAGCGCGGGATG
>JAXDHC010000566.1:0-18541 GCA_034664705.1 Solirubrobacteraceae bacterium | reverse complement strand
CGAGGAGATGGCGCTCGCGGCGCGCGAGCGTGGGCTGGGCTACATCGCCATCACCGACCACTCCGCCTCGCACGGGTTCGGCAACCACGTCGACCCCGACGAGCTGCGCCGCCAGATCGAGCGCGTGCACGAGCTGAACGAGCGCCTCGAGGGCATCGAGGTGCTCATCGGGACCGAGTCGAACATCGGGCTCGACGGCAGCCCCGACTACGCCGACGACCTGCTCGCCGAGCTCGACTGGGTCATCGCGTCGGTGCACACCTCGTTCGGGATGAGCACGCAGGCGATGACCGACCGCATCGTCGCCGCGATCGAGCACCCGCTCATCGACGCGATCGGCCACCCCACGGGGCGCAAGATCGAGCGCCGCCCGCCGTACGGCGTGGACATGGACCGCGTCATCGACGCCGCCGCGCGCACCGGCACGATGATCGAGATCAACTCGGCGCCCGACCGCCGCGACCTCAACGACATCCACGCCCGCGCCGCCGCGGCGGCCGGCGTGCGGATCCTCGTGGACTCCGACGCGCACGGCGTGAACACCCTCGGCATCACGCGCTGGGGCATCGCGACGGCGCGGCGGGCCTGGCTCACCGCCGCCGACGTCGCGAACACCCTGCCGTGGGAGCAGTTCGCGCCGCTGCGAAAGCGGGCGCGGACGTAGCGCGCGCCGGCGGCGCCATGTGGTTCTCCGCCGACAACATGGTGCTGACCGCGGCCCAGGCCTCCTGCGTCGCGCTGCCCGCCGCCGGGCTGCCCGCGTGGGCGGCCCGCTTCCGGACGGGGGCGTGGGCGTTCGTCCTGCCGCTGTCGATCGCGCTCGTCGTCGCCGCGATCGCGGCGATCCCGGGGACCGCGACGGCGCTGTCGTGGACGGCGCTCCTGCTGGTGCCGGCGGGCTGCGCGCTCGCGCTCGGCTGGGCGGCGCGCGGCGCGCGGCGCGGGCTCGCCCCGCTGGCGGTCCCGCTCCTGGCGCTCGCGTGGGCGGTGCCGGACACGCGCGTGGGGCAGATGGCGACGATCGTGCTGATCGCCGGCTCGGCCGTCACGCTCGGGCGTCTGCTCGCCGGCCTGGCGCCGCTCACGCTGCTGAAGGCGGGCGTCGTCGCCATGGCCGCCGTCGACGCGTTCCTGGTGTTCTCGGGGCGCCTCCAGGCGCCCAACGCGGTGCTCGTCGCCGCCTCCCCGGGCGCCGGGCTGCCCCAGCTGCAGTCGGCCGCGTTCGGCACGGCCGGGCTCGGCTACGGCGACTTCTTCGCCGCGGCGGTCGTCGGCGCCATCCTCGCCGCCGAGGGCCGTGCGCAGGTCGCCGCGGCGGTGGCGACCGTGCTCGTCTCGCTGGCCTGGGACCAGCTCTTCGTCGTCTATGACGTGCTGCCGGCGACCATCCCGCCGGCGGTCGTGCTGCTCGGGATGGAGGCCTGGCGGCGTGGGTCTAGCCGGCGCGCTGCTCGCCCAGCAGCCGGGGCAGCAGCTCCTCGGCGACGGTCCGGTCCACGGTGGACCGGCGGAACGGCGTGAGCGCGTCCAGGGCGCGCTCGGCGTAGGCGGGCGCCGGGTCGTCCAGCGCCGTACGCAGCGCGATGACGAGGCGCTCCTCGTCGTCCACGACGAGCCGCGGGTCGAGCTCCCGCGCGAGCGGCAGCGCGGCGTACGGGCCCGGCGCGGCGTTCGTCACGAGCGTGCAGCCGTCGGCGAGCGCCTCGAGCTGGGCGATGCCGTAGTCCTCGCGGCGCGGCGCGGTGACGAACACCCGCGCCCGGCGCAGCAGCGCGCGGTACGCCGCCGGCTCCAGGCGGCCGGCGTCGCGCACGCCGGGGGCGGCGGGGACGTGGTCGGTGCCGGCGACGACGAGCTCCTCGCCGTCGCGGCGCACCGCCGCCCACGCGGCCAGCACCCGGTCCAGGCCCTTCTTGTGCGGGTTGGCGCCGTACGCGATCGCCGCGATGTCGCGCTCGGCGGCCGGCAGCGGCGGCGCGGACGGCTCGACGGGGATCGGCACGACGACCGCGGGCGCGTGCGGCGCGGGCGTCTCGGCGATGGAGCCGTCGGCCCACGGCACGAGGAGCGGCGCCTCGCGCAGGCGCCGGCGCTCGAGCGGGCGCTGCCACACGCCGTGGCGGCCCGGCCGGTTGGCCGCCGCCGGGGCGTCGAAGCGGATCGCGCCGGGCTGCGGCCACAGCAGCGCCGCCGTCGTGGTCGAGTACAGCACCGCGCGGGGGCGATGCGCCGCGAGCGCCTCGCGGGCGGCCGCGCGGGCGGCGCGCGCCCAGACCAGATCGGTGAGGGCGAGCGTGCGGACGTCGCCCTGGGGCGCCGCGGCGGCCACGGCGACCCGCGCGCCCGCGCGCTCGAGCGCCGCGCGCAGCTCGGCGTCCGCGGCCCGCAGGCCGCCGGTCGAGCCCAGCGAGACGAGGAGGACGTCGGCGCGCGCCATGCGGGCGGCATTGTCGCGGGGCGTGCGATCCTGCGCCGTCCGATGACGGGCACGCTCCTCAACGTCGCCACGGTGCTCGCCGGCACGCTCGTCGGCCGGCTGGTCGGCGCGCGCCTCCCGGCGCGCCTCCAGGACCGCGTGCTCGCCGGCCTCGGGCTCGTGACGCTCGTCATCGGCGTCGACCTCGGGCTCGCCTGGCAGGACACGAGCCCGCTCTACGTCCTCGGCGGCGTGCTCCTCGGCGGCCTGGTCGGCGAGGCGCTGCGCATCGAGGACCGCATCGCCGCCCTCGGCGACCGGCTTCAGGCGTGGACCTCAGGCGGCCGGCCGCACTCGAACGTGAGCGAGGCGTTCTTCACCGCCAGCCTGCTGTTCTGCGTCGGGCCGCTGACCGTCGTCGGCGCCATCCAGGACGGCCTGACCGGCGACTACGAGGCGCTCGCGACGAAGGCGCTGCTCGACGGCTTCGCGTCCGTCGCGCTCGCGGCGTCGCTGGGGCCGGGCGTCGCGTTCGCCGCGCTGACGATCCTCGTCGTGCAGGGCGGCATCTCGCTCGCCGCCGGGCTGTTCGCCGACATCCTCGCGGAGGGCAGCGAGGCGCTCGCCGCGCTCACGAGCGCCGGCGGAGTGCTCATCGTCGGCATCAGCCTGAAGCTGCTCTCGGTGTGCGACGTGAAGGTCGGCAACTTCCTGCCCGCGCTCGTCATCGCGCCGGGCCTCGTCGGGCTCGTCTCGCTCCTGCGCTGAGGTTCGCCGGTCGGGCGCGTACGGTCCTGATCCCCGTCCCGACGAGCCGACGCCGCAGCCGATGACCAGACGCAAGACCGACGACGCGACCCGGGTCCGCGACCTCGCCGACGCGATCACCGCGCACCGCGCCGCCTACTACGACGGCGCCCCGACCATCTCCGACTTCGACTACGACCAGCTCGAGGACGAGCTGCGCGGGCTGCTGGCCGAGCGCCCCGAGCTGACGCCGGACCCGAACCCGCTCGAGCGCGTCGGCGCGCCCACGGTCCTCCACGCCCCGGTCCGCCACGACCGCCCGATGCTGTCGCTCGACAAGGCGACGAGCCCCGAACAGGTCGAGGCGTTCATGGCGCGCTTCCCCGGCCAGCAGGTCGTCGTGATGCCCAAGCTCGACGGGCTGTCGCTGTCGGTGATCTACGAGAACGGGCGGATGACGCGGGCGGCCACGCGCGGCGACGGCACCACCGGCGACGACGTCACCCCGATCGCCCGCGAGCTGATCGACGGCATCCCGCCCACGATCCCGATCACCTCCCGGCTGGAGGTCCGCGGGGAGGCGGTGATGCTGCGCTCGACGTTCGCCGCGTACAACGCGGCGCATCCCGACCGGCCGCTCGTCAACCCGCGCAACGGCGCGGCGGGGACGCTGCGCCAGAAGGACGCCGCCAAGGCGACCGACCGGCGGCTGACGTTCTTCGCGTTCGACCTGCACCCGGCCGGCCACGGCGACCTCGAGGCGGCGCTGGGCGACCTCGGCCTGCAGACGCCGTCGATGACCCACGCCGGCGACGCCGAGGCGGCGATCGCGGCGATCCGGGCCATCGAGGCCGGGCGGACCGACTCCGACGCGGACCTCGACGGGGCGGTCCTGCGCCTCGCGGACCCACAGGCCTTTGCCGCCGCGGGGGCGCGCGCCAACAGCCCGCGCGGGGCGCTCGCGTTCAAGTACGCGGCCGAGGAGAGGACGACCGTCCTGCTGGACGTCGTGTGGGACGTGGGCAAGATCGGCAAGGTCGCCCCCGTCGCGGTGCTCGAGCCGGTCTACGTGGGGGGCACGACGGTGCGCCGCGCCACGCTCGCCAACCAGGAGGTCATCCGCGCCCGCGACGTGCGCATCGGCGACACCGTCCTCGTGCGGCGCGCGGGTGACGTGATCCCGTTCGTCTCCGCGCCGCTGGACCCGTCCACGCGCACGGGCGAAGAGCGCGAGATCGAGCCGCCGGCCACGTGCCCGTCGTGCGGCAGCGTCCTCGAGGTGGAGGGCACGGGCCGCGAGCTGTACTGCCGCGCCACCGACACCTGCCCGGCGCAGGCGGTCCGGCGGCTCATCCACTGGGCGTCGCGCGCGGCCGCCGACATGGAGGCCGTCGGCCCGACCTGGATCGAGCGCCTCAACGACGATGGCCGGCTCACCACGATCCCCGACTTCTACGCGCTCACCCGCGAGCAGCTGCTCGCCTACGACGGCATGGGCGAGGTCAGCGCGCAGCGGATGCTCGACTCGATCGACGCCAGCCGGAACGTCGGGCTGCGCCGCGCGCTGATCGGCTTCGCCATCCGCCACACCGGCGAGGGGACCGCGAGCCGGCTGGTCCGTGCCGGCTACGCGTCGATCGAGGCCGTCGCCGCGGCCGGCGCCGAGGAGCTCATGGAGGTCGACGACGTCGGCCCCGCCGTCGCGGCGTCGCTGCGCGCGTTCTTCGACCGCCCGGACACGGAGCGCCAGATCGCCGCGCTGCGCGAACGCGGGGTGAATCTGGACGTCCTCGACGAGGACCGCCCCGCACAGGTCGTCGCGGACGCGCCGCTGGCGGGGAAGACGGTCGTCGTCACCGGCGCCATGGCCGATCCGCGCAGCGGCGAGAAGATCGCTCGCCCCGCGTTCGCGCGGCTCGTCGAGCGCGCGGGGGCGTCGGTCGTCTCGTCGGTGAGCGCGAGCACCGACATGCTGATCTGCGGCGCGAACGTCGGCGCGGCCAAGACCGACAAGGCCCGCAAGCTCGGCGTCGACGTCGTCGACCAGAAGACCATCTGGCGCGCGCTCATCGACGCCGGCGTGATCTGACCGCGGGCGGCGCCGTGGCGCGCGCTTGTCGTCCACGGCGTTCGCCCTATCGTTGATGGGCCAGGACCGATGGACTTCGACGCGAACACGGCGACCGCGCTCTCACGGGCGCTCTCGTTGGCCCGTCGGCACGGCGGCGCCGTCGCGGCCCTGCGCGCGCTGGGCATCGACCTGGAGGACCTCGAGCGGCTCGAGGGGCTCTCCGGCGATCTCGAGCGCCTGGCCGCGACGCGCCTCGCCGGGGAGTCGGTGGACGAGGTGCTCGCGCTGGGCTTCCTCGCCGGCCGGGTGGCGCCGCGTCCCCGCGGTGGGCGCCTGCGCGACGCCTCGTCGTTCCTCATGGACCGCGACCTCAACGTCCAGGGCGCCCAGGGCGAGTCGATCCTGCGGCTGCCCTGGTTCGACGACGAGCTGTTCGTCGGGCGCGTCCTGCCGGACATCGCCGAGATGCCGGCCCCGGTCCGCCGCCTGTGCGTGGAGAACTACCGGGCCGCGCTCGCCGGCGACCGGACGCGCTTTCACTTCACCAGCTACGGCCACACGTACACGGTCGAGGCGATGCCCGTCCGCGACGACGACGATCGGATCGACGCCGTGCTGGCGATCGCCACGCCGACGGCCTCGGCTTCGCCGGCCGCGACGGCGTACGAGAGCACGGCCGCGCTGTTCGAACGCGCGGCGGTGCGCGCCGAGACGAGCGCGGACCGCCATCGCCGCGCCGGGCGCACGGACGCCGAGGCCGCGGAGCGACAGGCGGCGAGACGCGCTCGCGACGTGGCCCGGCGCGCCCGTGCCCATGCGCGCGCCCCCGCCGGCGTCGCGCGCGCCGGAGCGGGCGGCGCCGATGCGCTCACGCCGCGCGAGACCGAGGTCCTGCTCCTGGCCTCGCACGGCCTGACGCAGAGCGAGATCGCCGAGCATCTCGTCCTCAGCGCCTCCACCGTCAGGACCCACTTCGAGCACATCTACGGCAAGCTCGGCGTCAACGACAAGGCGGGGGCCGTCGCCGTCGCGCTGCGCCACGGCCTGATCCTGTAGGGCCACGCGCCGGGGCGGATCCGGCGATCGCCCGATGGTGAGGCGGTCTGGGTGGTCGTTACGGTCGTCGGGGCGGGGGCTCCTTGGGGTCTCCGCCTCCTTTCATCCCGCGCCGGTGCCGTTCAGCGTCGGGATCTCGCGGCGGAAGCCCGGCGTGCGGATGAGCTGGAGCGGGCGCACCGGCGAGGACGGCTCGATGTAGAACGTCACGCCGTCGCGCTCCTCGATGGCGCGCACGGCGCCCTCCTGGCGGCGCCACGCGAGCGCCCAGATGACCGCGAAGCCCGTCGCGATGCCGGGGATCTGCGGGGCCACGAAGCCGAGCGCGCCGCCGGCGATCGTCGACAGCAGCAGCGGCCACAGGCGGTTGACGAGCACGGCGCCCGGCCGATGCTCGGGCATCATGGTCGCGGCCTTCGCGTTGGCCAGCAGGCGGCCGATCTGCGGGCTCACCTGCGCGCGCCGGCCGACGAACGCGCCGATCAGCGCGGCGACGAACCACCAGCCGGCCGCCACGACGACGATGTCGTCGTCGCCTCGCGTGGTCGCCGCGGCGACGGTGATCACCGCCAGCGTGGTCGCCGCGCCGGCGCTGAGCAGCACGGTGGTCCGGAGCAGGTCGACGAATCGCACGGCGCGCGAGCCTACGCGGCGAGGGCCGCGAGCAGCGTGCGCACCCCGCGCGGCCCGTCGACCATCAGGTCCGCCGCGGCCTCGAGCCCGCCCGGCGTCTCGTCGGAGCGCACGCCGACACACAGCGCGGAGCGCAGGCGCCCGTCCGCGACCGCGGAGCGCAGGCCCGCGAACGCGTCGAGGTCGGTCGTGTCGTCGCCGACGTACATCGCCGCGTCGAGCGACACCTCGTCGAGCAGCCGGCGCACGCCACGGCCCTTGTTGAGCTCCACCGGCGGGCGCACCTCGAGGACCTTGCGGCCCCAGTGGGTGACGAGGCCCGCGGCCTCGGCCTCCCCGGCCACGCGGCGGACGGCGGCCTCGGCGGCGTCCTCGTCGGGCGCGCCGCGCCAGTGGAAGGCGCGGATGACGTCCTTGTCCTCGGCGCGCACCCGCAGGCGCTGCAGCTCCGGCGACCACGCCTGCTCGGCGAACTCCCGCACGCGCGGCGCCCAGCGCGCGACCTCGGGATCGAGCTCGACGTCCGTCGCGCCGCCGCGCAGCAGCTCGGCGCCGTGGTTGCCCACGTAGGTGATGGTGCCCAGCGACACGATCCGCCGCGCCGTCGCCGCCTGGCGCCCGCTGACGCACGCCACGAGGCCGTAGCGGCGCGCGACGGCGATCAGCGGCACCCGCGTCGGCTCGGGGACGTGGGCGTCCTCCGCGTGGCGCACGATGGGCGCGAGGACCCCGTCGATGTCGAGCAGCACGCCGCTGCGCGCGGGATCGGCGCGAATGGGCGCGATCGCCTCGGTGAGCGTGACCGCCGCGGGCACGGCCGTAGTATGCCGCGCCGGGCGCGCCGCCGACCCCGCCCGGCCGCGGGACGCCGCTCCGGCGCCCGCGGTTCGCACGGGCGCCGGTCGGGCAACTAGGGTCACGACATGACTCACCGCTACGAAGGCCGTGCCTATGTCCGCCCCCTCGAGGCCGGAGTGGTGCTTCTCGACACCGATGGGGAGCCGGGCGTTCATCGCTGGCTCGCGGACCTCCTCGAGAGCGAGGGCTATCCGAGCTACTCGGAGGCCCAGGTGACGATCACCGTGGACATCGCGCCGTCCCAGCGCGGTCCCGACGACAACGGCGGCGACGGCGAGGCCGCGCCGGCCGAGGCCGAGCCCGGCACCTAGGTGCTCGCCAGCAGCTCGGCGAGGTGCTGCACGTCCGTGCGCAGCCCGCGCCGCTTGATGCCCTGCTCGAGCTGGCGATAGCACCCAGGGTTGACGACGACGATCACGTCGAGGTCGGCCGCCGCGATCTCGTCCAGGTGGCGGTCGAGGACGCGGGCGCTGTCGTCGGGGCGCAGCACGGCGTATGACCCGGCCGCCCCGCAGCACGCGGCGGCGCTGGGCAGCTCGACGTACTCGCCGGCCTGCTCGATGAGCTCGCGCGGCTCCTTCCACACGCCCAGGCCGTTGCGCAGGTGGCAGGAGTCCTGGAGGCCGATGCGGGGACGGCGCGCGCCCGCCGGCTCGTTCGCCGCGGCGGGACGCGCGGCCCTCGGAAGCTCGCCGGGCTCGCGCGGCGGCTCGGCCTGCGCGGCGCCGGCATCGTCGGTCTCGCCGGGCGCCGAGCCGAGTGCGCGAGCCTCGCCGCGCAGCTGCTCGGGCTCTGGCTGCTCGGGGGGCGCGGCCGCGCCGTCGCGCTGCACCAGCCACTGCGACAGCTCGCGGACGCGCTCGGGGCCGAGGACGCTCGCCAGGTGCGCCGAGCACCCGCCGGACGTCGTGACGATCGTGCCGGGCAGCGCCTCGCCGAGCTCGCGCGCCAGCTCGCGGCCGCGCTCGAGCTCGCCGTTGTGCGCGTGCAGCGCCCCGCAGCAGCCCTGCTTCGCCGGCGCCGACAGCTCGGGCGCGAGCTCCTGCGCGCGGAGGCTGACCGTGGGGTACAGCGCGCGCTCGAAGCACCCGAGCATGAGGTTGACCGGCTCGCTCCCGTCGGCCTTCGACCGGCCGGCGTGGCGGCGCGGCAGGCCCATCAGGCGTACGCGCCGCGGATCGTCGACCGCCCACAACAGGGCCCGCAGCCGCAGCGGTCTGCGCCGGCCGTGCCAGAGGTGGTCGCGCCACTCCTCCAGCAGCGCGCCGTACTGGACCCCCGCGGGACAGACCGGCTCGCACGCGCGGCAGCCGAGGCAGAACGACGACTCCTCGAGCACGGTGGGGTCGTCGTCGGGCAGCGTCCCGGTCTCGAGCGCGCGCATGAGGTTGATCCGCCCGCGCGGCGACGAGGTCTCGACGCCGGTGAGGTCGTACGTCGGGCACGCCGGCAGGCAGAAGCCGCAGGAGATGCAGCGGTCCAGCAGCTCCTGGGTGAAGATGCCGCGCCGGCCGGGGTCGGCCGGGCCCGCGCCGTGCGTCGTCGTCTCGAGGGTCATGAGCCGAGCTTGCCCGGGTTGAGGATCCCGTTCGGGTCGAAGGCGGCCTTGATGCGGCGCAGGAGGGCGAGCTGGTCCGAGCCGAGCTGGCGCTCGAGGTGGCGCAGCTTCACCAGGCCGACGCCGTGCTCGCCGGTGATCGTCCCGCCCATCTCGATCGCCTCTTCGAAGATCTCGTCGAAGGCCGCGTGGGCCCGGTGGATGGCATCCTCGTCCGCGGGGTCGAGGACGACCGTGGGGTGCAGGTTGCCGTCGCCGGCGTGGCCGAAGGTGCCGATCGTCAGGTCGTGGCGCTGCGCGATCTCCTGGATGCGCTCCACCATCTCGGCGATGCGCGACCGCGGCACGGTGGCGTCCTCGAGGATCGTGAGCGGCTGCAGGCGCGACAACGCCGGCAGGACCGCGCGGCGCGCCTGCAGCACGTCGGCGGCCTCGGCGGCCGAGGCGGCGATCCGCACGTGCGTGGCGCCCTCGGCCTCGCAGGCCTCCGCCATCCGGCGCATGTCCTGGTCGATCGTGTGGCGGTCGCCGTCCTGGCCGAAGATGAGCAGCGCGCCCGCGGAGCGGTCCAGCCCGATCTTCGCGTAGCCCTCGACCGCGTCGATGCAGACCTGGTCGAGGAACTCGAGCGTCACCGGCAGCACGCCCGAGGAGAGCACGCGCGAGACGGCGCGCGCGGCGGCCCCGAGGTCGGGGAAGTAGGCCATACCGGTGCCGGACTCCTCCGGCGCCGGGAGCAGGCGGAGCGTCAGCTCGGTCATGACCGCGAGCGTGCCCTCGCTGCCGCACAGCAGGCGGCGCAGGTCATAGCCGGCGACGTCCTTGACGAGCCGCCCGCCGCTGCGGATGACCTCGCCGGTCGGCAGCACCGCCTCGACGCCCAGGACATAGTCGCGGGTGACGCCGTACTTCAGCGCGCGGAGGCCGCCGGAGCACTCGGCGACGTTGCCGCCGAGCGTGGCCGTCGTGTGGCTGCCCGGGTCGGGCGGGAAGAGGAGGCGGTGCTCCGCCGCCGCCTGGGCGAGCTCGACCGTCCGCACGCCGGGCTCGCAGACGGCGACGAGGTCGTCCGTGCTGATCTCCTTCAGGCGGTTCATCCGCGTGAGCACGAGCACGATCCCGCCGAGCTGCGGGACGGTGCCGGCGCTCAGGTTCGTGCCCGAGCCGCGCGGGACGACGGGGATCCGGCGCTCGTCGGCGAGCCGGAGCACCGCGGCGACCTCCTCCGTGGTGCCTGGGAAGACGACGACGTCCGGGCGGCCGCGCTGCAGCGGCGTCGCATCGGTGGCGAACGTGAGCAGCGCCCCGGCGTCGTCACGGACGTGATCGGCGCCGACGACCCGCTCGAGGTCCCCGCGCAGGTCGGTCGCGTGATGCGTGAGGCTCGCCATGCTCGGGTTCCTACTGCCCGCTCGCGGCGAACGCAATTCGGTGGCCCGCGGCAGCCGTATGGTGAAGTTCCGTGGATGAGGCCCCGAGATCCTGAGGAGGTCGTCGCGGCGCGAGCGCCCACGGTGGCCGACATCCCGGCCGAGACGCGGATGGGGGCGGTCCACCTGTCGGTCGCGGACCTCGACCGCTCGATCGCCTACTACGAGTCCGCGATCGGGCTCTCGGTCCACGACCGCGCCGCCGGCCGCGCCGCGCTGGGGACGGGCGCCGAGGACCTGCTCGTGCTCCTCGAGGACCCGGGCGCGCGCCCCGCGCACGGCTACTCCGGGCTCTATCACTACGCGCTGCTCGTCCCCGAGCGCGCCGACCTCGCCCGCTGGCTTGCGCACGCGGGGCGCGAGCGCGTCCCGCTCGTCGGCCTGTCCGACCACTTCGTCAGCGAGGCCATCTACCTCTCCGACCCCGATGACCACGGGATCGAGATCTACTGGGACCGCCCGCGCGAGGTGTGGGAGGGCCAGGTCGCCGAGCGCCTGACCACGCAACCCCTCGACGTCTCGAGCCTGATCGGCGAGCTGCGCGACCCCAACGAGCCGTTCGAGCGCCTCGCGGGCGGCACCGTGATGGGCCACGTCCACCTGCGCGTCGCGCAGATCCCGCCGACCGTGTCCTTCTACCGCGACGCGCTCGGCTTCGGCCTCATGGCGTCGCTCGGCAGCGCCGCCTTCCTCGGCGCGGGCGGCTACCACCATCACCTCGGCGCCAACATCTGGGAGAGCGCGGGCGCCCCGCCCGCGCCGCCGGGCTTCGCGACGCTGAAGCAGGCGACGGTCGTCCTCCCCGACGCCGCGGACGTCGACCGCCTCGCCGCCCGCGCCGCCGACGCCGGCCGCGAGGCCGAGCCCCACGACGGCGGCGTGCGCCTGCGCGACCCGTCCGGGAACGTGGTGGTGCTGGCGGCGGAGGGCGCGTAGGGCGCGCGGGCGCCCTACGCGTGCAGCCGCCGCCGCAGCGCGGCGACGTTGCGCCGGGCCACCGGCACCTCGGTGCCGTCGCGCATGACGAGCACCGCGGTGCCGTTCAGCTGGGCGCGGAGCTCCACCGCCTGCGTGAGGTTGACGAGGTAGGCGCGGTGCACGCGGGCGAAGCCCGCGGGCGACCACTCCTTCTCGAGCTGGCTGAGCGGGGTGCGCAGCAGGAAGCGCCCGTCGTCGCAGACGATGCGCGCGTAGTCGCCGTTGGCCTGGGCGATGGAGATCGTCTCGAGCCGGACGAGGCGCTTGCCGCCGCCCTTGGGGTTGTCGACGGCGACCACGTCAGGGCCGCCTCCGGTTCCCGCCGGCGCGCCGGGCGCGACGGCGTCCGGCGTCGTCATCGGGGCGGAGTTCGGGCGCGACTGGGCCTCGACGCGGTCCAGCGCCGCCTCGAGGCGCTCGCGGCCGACGGGCTTGACGAGGAAGTCGAGGGCCTGGATCTCGAAGGCCTCGACCGCCGCGTCGGGATGGCCGGTGACGAAGACGACGGCCGGCGGGTCGGCGAAGCGGCGCAGCAGCCGCGCGAGCGCCATCCCCTCGATCTCGGGCATGTGCACGTCGAGGAACAGCGCGTCGTAGCGGCCGCCGGAGAGGTACACGAGCGCCTCCTTGGCGCTCGTCGCCGTGGCGACGCGGTCGACCGAGGCGGAGGTCTCGAGCAGGTGCTTGATGTCGGCGAGCGCGCGCGGCTCGTCGTCGACGGCGAGGATGGCGAGTCCGTTGCTCATGACACTCCCCCGGCCGTGGTGGCGGGCGACGACAGCGAGATCCGGATGCGCTCGGCCGTCGACGCGGGGTCGTCCGGCTCGTCGAACTGCGCCTCGAGAGTCGCGCCGTCCATGCGCGCGCGCAGCGCGAGCCGAACGCGGCCGCGCCGCTGGCCGAGCCAGCGCTCGAGGGTCTCGGCGAGCGGCGCCTGCACCTCGCCGGGGACGCACTCCGTCGACGGCACGCGCTCGGGCTGCGGCAGCTCGGCCTCGAGCCGCCCGGGGAAGCGCGCCTGCTCGAGGCGCACGTAGTCGGCGACGTGGTCGAGCTCCTGGGCGAGCGTGATCACGCGCGACGGGCGGAGGCGGTGCGAGAGGAAGGCGCCGAGCCGCGCGAGGATGTCGCGCGCGGTGTCCGGCTCGACCTCGATGTAGCTCGCGGCGGCGGCGAGCACGTTGTTGACGAAGTGGACCGACACGGGGGCGGCGGCCGGCGTCGTGGGGCTTGCGTGCGCGCGATCTTGCATGAGGGGTCGCGAACGCTACCGGCCGGGGCGGCTCGGTTCTCCGGTCCGTCCGCTCGTCGGCTGCTTCTGGCCGCTTGCCGCATGGGTAGTCTCATGGTCGTCGCCCACGCCATGCCCCCCGATTTCGACACGCGCGCGACGGATCTCGAGCGCCGGCTGTTCGACCTGGCCGGCGATCCGCTCGTCGTCACCAGCGAGGAGGGGCGGCTCGTGCGGGCCAACGCCGCGGCCTGCGCGCTGACCGGCCGCTCCGAGGAGGAGCTGCTTGCCGGCTCGATGCGCGACCTCGTCCACACCTCCGACCACGCGGCGGTGACCGCCCAGTTCGAGGAGCTGCGGCGGACGGGCGCCACGACCACGATGCGCTTCCGCGTGATGCGGCCCGACGGCGCCTACCGATGGGTCGAGACCTCCGTGACGCCGGACACGGAGACCGGCCTGCTGTTCTCCGTCGTGCGCGACATCACCGGCCGCGAGAGCGTCGAGCTCGAGCGGCTCACCGCGCTGTTCGACCACGCGCCGCTCGGCATGGCGCTGATGGCCCCGGACGGCGCGCTGCAGCGCGTCAACCAGACGCTCGCGACCATCCTCGGCCGCAGCGAGGAGGACCTCCTCGCCAGCACGGTGTTCGACCTGCTCGACGACGAGGACTCGGTCGGCGCGCTGCGCCGCGCGCTCGTCGCGCGCGGTCGCGAGGCGTTCCAGATCGAGGTCCGCCTGCGCGGCGACGGCGGCCGGACGCTCACCGCGCTGTTCAGCGCGACCATCGTGGCGAACATGCGCGAGGAGCCGGTGCACTACGTGTGCCAGATCCTCGACATCACCGAGCGCGCCGAGGCGCAGGAGCGCCTCGAGATGAACGAGGCCAAGCTCGCCGAGGCCCAGCAGATCGCCCGGCTCGGCAGCTGGGAGTGGGAGATCGCGACCGACCACGTCACGTGGTCGGAGGAGCTCTACCGGATCTACGGCGTGCGCTCGGACCGCTTCTCGGGCTCCTACGGCAGCAACCTCGACCGGGTCCATGCCGACGACCGCGCCCGCGTCGCGCGGGTGATCGAGAACGCGGTGGCCGAGCGGCGCCCGTGGAGCCTGGACTACCGCATCGTCCGCCCCGACGGCGAGCTGCGGATGATCCACGCCCGCGGCGAGGTCGTCTGCGACGACCAGGGGCGCCCGGCCGTCGTGCAGGGCACGTGCCAGGACGTCACGGAGAGCCGCCGGGTCGAGGACGCCCTGCGCGCCGCCGAGCAGCTCTTCCGCCGCGCCTTCGACGACGCGCCGATCGGGATGGCCCTCATCGACCTCGAGGGTCGCTGGCTGCGGCTGAACCGGGCGATCTGCCAGATGCTCGGGCGCAGCGAGCAGGAGCTGCGCACGACGCGCCTGACCGAGCTCAACCACCCCGAGGACCGCCGGCTCGACCGCCCGCTGATCAAGGAGCTGCTCAGCGGCCGGCGCCGCTCGTTCGCCATCGAGAAGCGCTACGTCCACGCCGACGGCCAGCTCATCCACGCGCTCGTGCACGTCTCGCTCATGCACGGCGACGGCGAGCGGCCGCTGTACTTCCTCTGCCAGCTCGTCGACATCACCGAGCGCCGCCGCGCCGAGGCCGAGCGCCGCGCCGCGCAGGAGCGCATGCAGGCGATCATCGACAACTCGCCCGCGCTGGTGATCGTCAAGGACCTCGAGCAGCGCTACCTGCTCGTCAACCGCCGCTGGGAGGAGCTCTTCGGCCCGCGCGTCGAGGACGTCCTCGGCCGCACGTCGGCGGAGGTCCTCGTCGAGCGCTCGCCGCACCAGGAGGACCTCGACCGCGAGGTCATCGAGACCGGCGAGGTCCGCGAGGCGATGGCGCTGGTCAACGGCCCCGACGGCGAGATCACCTTCCTGGTCGTGAAGTTCCCCCTGCGCGACGCCGACGGGCAGACCTACGCCGTGTGCACGATCGCGACGGACATCACCGAGCGACGCCGCAGCGCCGAGGAGCGCGCGGAGCTCGAGACGCGGCTCGCCCAGGCGCAGCGCCTGGAGAGCGTCGGCCAGCTCGCCGGCGGTGTGGCGCACGACTTCAACAACCTGCTCTCGGTGATCCTGACGTGCGTCGGGTTCGCCCAGCGCGAGCTGCCCGCCGACAACCCCGTCCGCGAGGACGTCGAGGAGATCGGCCGCGCCGCCGACCGCGCCGCCGCGCTCACGCGCCAGCTGCTCATGTTCAGCCGTCGCGAGGTCGTCACGCCGCAGGTCGTCGACGTCGGCGCGCTCGTCCGCGACATCGAGCGCCTGCTCAACCGGACGCTCAGCGAGCGCGTCGCCCTGCGGATCTCGATCGGCCCCGATGTCGTGCCCGTCCTGATCGACCCCGCCCAGCTCGAGCAGGTCCTCGTCAACCTCGCCGTCAACGCGCGCGACGCGATGCCGCACGGCGGGACGCTGTCGATCGCCGTGAACGGGGTGCGCGGCGGGGTGCGGATCACGGTCGCCGACGACGGCACCGGCATGCCGCCCGAGGTGCGCGAGCGCGCCTTCGAGCCGTTCTTCACGACCAAGGAGGCCGGCGACGGCACCGGGCTCGGGCTCGCGACGGTGCACGGCGTCGTGGTCGACGCCGGGGGCACCGTCGACATCCACTCCGAGATCGGCGGCGGGACCGTCGTGGCGATCTTCCTCCCGGCCACCCTCGACGGCGCCGTTGTGCCCGAGGCGCCCGTGCCGGCGGGCGAGCGGGCGCCCGGCACCGCCAGCGTCCTCGTCGTCGAGGACCAGGATCCCGTCCGCCGCCAGGCGTGCCGCATCCTCGAGGCCCACGGCTACCGGGTCAGCGACGCGCCGAGCGCCGACGACGCGCTCGCCGCGTGGGAGCCCGTCGACGTGCTCGTGACCGACGTCGTCATGCCCGGGATGAGCGGGCAGCAGCTCGCCGAGCGCGCGCGTGCGCGCGCGCCGGGGCTGCGCGTCGTGTTCATGTCGGGACACACCGACGACGTGCTCGTGCGCGAGGGCGCGCGCCAGCGCGACATCGCCTTCGTGCAGAAGCCGTTCACCCGTGACGCGCTCCTGCACGCGGTCGAGGAGGCGCTGGCGCAGCCCGCGCCCGCCGCGCCCGCCGCGCCGGCCGAGCGCCGGTAGCCGGCGTTTCCACGGCACAGGCTCGAATTCGGCCCCTTAAAAGCGCTAGGCGCCGGCGTTGGGGGGGCGCCGGCGCCTGAAAGCGCTGAGTCCCGCGGCACCGGGGGGTCGGTCGCGCCGCAGGACGGTCGGGTCATCGAAGTTCGATGGGACCCGCCGCTGGACACGGAATCTTGGTGATCGCGGCAAATTCGCGCCAGGCTTTTCGACGAACGGTCGAGAACCTGCGCCGGACGGTCCCGGCCGGGCCCCGATACCACCGGTTCGTCGCAATCGGACCGTTTTCTGGTCATCCGAGGCCATGCTCCAGGGCGCCCTTGATCCCGGCGTCCAGGGCGTTCAGGCGGTGCAGGGCGAGGGCTTCGGGGGAGCCGAAGCGGCGCTGGGGGGCGGCATCGGCGCCGTGGTGGGTGAGGACGCAGTGCGCGAGCGCCAGACGGCGTGCGTCGTCGAGCCCGGCGGCCGCGGCGCGATCGTCGAGCATGCGCAGCCCGATCTCGACGTGGCCGAGCAGGCGGCCCTCGTCGGTCAGCCCGATCTCGGCGCCGAGCGTGAACTCGCGGGTGCGCCCGAGGTCGTGGACCATCGCCGCGGTCAGCAGGAGGTCCTGGTCCAGCCGGGGGTGCAGCGCGCACGCCTCGACGGCCAGCGTGGCGACGGCCACGGTGTGCTCGAGGAGCCCGCCGAGGTAGGCGTGGTGGCCGGCGCGCGTGCACGGCGAGCCGCGCAGCCCGGCGCGCAGCTCGCGGTCGCGGAGGACGCCGTCGACGACGGCGCGGAGGCCGGCGTCGCGGACCTCGCCGGCGAGGTGCTCGAGGAAGCCGTCGAGCTCGTCGAGGTCGCGGTAGGCGACGGGCAGGAACGCGGCGGGATCGGCCTCGCCGGGCGCCGCGCGCGCGATCGAGCGGAGGTCGGCCTGCAACTCGTCGCGGAAACGCTCGACCCGCCCGGCGACCTGCACGAGGTCGCCGCGCTCGAAGCGCCCCGCGTGCAGGTCGGCGTCGCGGAACACCCGGCCCGGCAGCACGCCCGTGCGGTCGCGCAGCTCCACGGCGAGGTAGGGCGTCCCGGCGCGGGAGACCAGCCGGTCCTTGCGCGTGCAGGCGAAGACGCCGGCGACCTCGTCGCCGGCGCGGAGGGTGCTGATGGCGGCAGTGGCCACGAACCCATGATGTACCGTGATTCGGATGCAGCCGCTGATCTGGGAGCATCGCCCTGACGGCCTGCGCGCCCCCGCTCTCGTGTGCGCCTTCACCGGCTGGAACGATGCCGGGGATGCCGCGTCCGCGGCGCTCCAGTTCCTCGGCGCGTCGCTGCACGCGACGCGCTTCGCCCGCATCGATCCCGAGGATTTCTTCGACTTCCAGGCGACCCGGCCGAAGATCCAGCTCGTCGACGGCCGCACCCGCAAGATCGAGTGGCCCGAGGTGGAGATCTACGCCGCCCGGGTGCCGCGCGCCCCGCGCGACCTCATCCTCATCCAGGGCGCCGAGCCCTCGATGCGCTGGCGCACGTTCTGCAAGATGATCGTCGACCTGGCGGAGGTGCTCGGCACCCAGCTGGTCGTCACCCTCGGGGCGCTGCTGGCCGACGTTCCGCACTCGCGCCCGGTGCCGATCACCGGGCTGTCCTCCGACGACGCCCTCGTGCACCGCCTCGGGCTCCAGCAGTCCGGCTACGAGGGCCCCACGGGCATCGTGGGCGTGCTGCACAGCGCCTGCCAGGAAGCCGGCGTGCCGTCGGCGAGCCTCTGGGCGAGCGTGCCGCACTACGTCGCCGCCGCGCCGAACCCGAAGGCCGCGCTCGCCCTCGTCCGCAAGCTCGAGTCGCTCGTCGGCGTCTCGGTCGACGCGGGCGAGCTCGAGCAGTCGGCCGCCGACTACGAGCGTCAGGTCTCGCTCGCGGTGCAGAGCGACCCCGACGTGCAGGCGTTCGTGGAGCGCCTCGAGCGCGCCGCGGCCGAGGAGGAGGAGGAGCTGGGCCCGCAGGACGTCCCCTCCGGCGACGTCATCGCCCGCGAGTTCCAGCGCTTCCTGCGCCAGCGCGGGCCCGGCCAGAGCGACTGAGCGGCCGCCGCTCAGCCCGCGGCTGAGCGCAACCCTGGGTCCTCGACCTCCGCCGCGAGGCGCTCGAGGTCCCCGTGGAGCATCCACCCCCCGGGTATCCGTTCGATCAGCCCCTGGCCGGCGAGGATGCCGAGCGCGGTCGTGACCGACGGCCGGCGCGCGCCCACGAGGGCGGCGAGCGTGCTGTGGGTGAGGGGGACGGGCAGGCGGATGCCGTCGGGCGTCACGCGGCCCCAGCGGACCGCGAGCTCGCAGAAGAGCAACAGCAGCCGGTCCGTGATCGCCGGCAGCTGCGCGACGGCCAGGCGTCTGGAGAGCGCCTGCGCCCGTCTGGCGTGTCTGGATCCGAC
>JAXDHC010000565.1:0-5751 GCA_034664705.1 Solirubrobacteraceae bacterium | reverse complement strand
CGCATGAGCACGGAGTCGACGTACCAGTCGGCGTGGTTGTAGGCGAAGATCGCCTTGTTGACGTCCTGCTCGGCGCCGGCGGCCTTGAGGTAGCGCGCGGCGGCGAAGATCGCGTCGACGGGGTTGTACGGGTCGCGCCGGCCGTCGTGGTTGGCGTCGGTGCCGTACATCTCCCACGTGGCGGGCATGAACTGCATCCAGCCGAGCGCGCCGGCCGACGAGACGTTGAGGTTGCGCCCGTAGTCGGTCTCGATCTCGTTGATCGCGGCGAGGACCTCCCAGCGGACGCCGTATTCGACGCCGGCGGCCTGGTAGATCGGCAGCAGGAACGGCGGGATGCGGAACTTGTCGATGAAGAAGTTCGGCACGCCGACCGGTGCGGGGCCGGGCTGGGCCAGCGAGAAGGTCGGGTTCGTCGGCGCGGGCGGGGCGCTGGTCGGGGCCTGCGGTTCGGTCGCCGGCTCGTTCGACGTGGCGGCGTCCTTCTTGTCCGCCGCGGGACCCTCATCCCCGGCTTGAGACTTCCTCGTCCGTCGCCCGGTGGTGGCCTGCCGCTCGCGCTTGCCGGCGACGGGCTCGCCCGCGGTGCCGGCCTTCTTCTCGGCGGCGGACTTCTGCTTCTCGGCGCCCTTGGTGGCGTCGGTGGCCGCGGGCGGCGCGGTCTGCTTGGCGGCGGGCGCCTGGGCCTGCGGCTGCGCGGCGGCCGGCGCCTGCGGCGCGGCGGCCGGGGCCTGGCCCTGGGCCGGCTGGCTCTGCGACGGGGCGGGGGCGGGCGCGGGCGTCGGGGCGGGCGTGGGAGCGGGCGTGGGGTCCGGGGCCGGCGCGGCCTGCGGCACCTCGCCGAGATCCTGGACGCCGATCACGGGGATCGGCACGCCGCCGATCGTGACCGTGCTGGGCTGCGAGCCCGGCTCGCCCGTCCACGGGACCGTGCCGGCGCCGCCGGCGAGGGTGAGGACGTAGTGGTGCGGCGTCGCGGAAGCCGGGAGGACGGCGCCACCGAATCCTGCGAGGAAGAGCCCGGCGGTCGCGAGCCCGATGAGCAGCTTTCTCTTCATCGGCTGGAAGCACCCTGCATACGAGCAGCATCGACCCCGCTCGGCGCCTGGGGGCACCGTAGCACGGGCTGTCGACGGCGCACGCCGTCAGCTGCTGCTGTCCATCGGCTCAAAAGGAGGCTCCAGATCCCACCGTCGATCGAGGTCACTGATGGGAACCATCGACGGTAGCGGCGGATGACTTGACCCTGGAACGCAGAGCTGGCCACAAACATGCGGAGAAAGCCGCCGACGTCCTGCGGAAGGCCACGGCGATTCGTGCGGCTTCTCGCAAGCCTGATCCTCGACTTCAGCCTGAGGGTCATGGCGTCCGCCGCGCCGGCGAAACGCTGCGCTAGCGTTCGGGCCATGGCGGACGACCTCTCCGGCGACGACGACGGCCTGCGCCGGCGCCTGGCGCGCTCGGGCGAGGACGCCCTCGGCCGGCTCGCCCAGGACCTCCTCGAGAACCCGCTGGTGCACGGCGCGATCGCGCGGGCCTTCGAGGCGCGCGAGAAGGCCGCCCAGGCGCAGGAGGTCGCGATGGGCGCGCTGAACATCCCCTCGGCCGCCGACATCGAGCGCCTCACGCGCCGTGTCCGGTCGGTCTCGCAGCGCCTGGAGGCCATCGAGGACGGCGTCGACCGCCTCGATCAGCGCCTCGCCGCCCTCAGCGCCGGCCAGGGCCTCGACGGGCGCCTGGCGGCGATCGACGAGCAGCTTCAGGGTCTCGCGCGCGAGGTGTCGGCGATCGCCGAGCGCCTGCCGGCGCGCGCGACCCGCTCGGACGCCAGCCGGTCGGCCGCCACCCGGTCGGCCGCGCCCCGGTCGGCCACGCCGCGGGCCGCCGCCGCGCGGCCGCGACGCAAGAAGGCCACCGGCGAGTAGCTCCGCCCCGCGCTGGTGGGACGCCGCGTCAGCGCGGCGCGGGCGCCGGGCGCAGGGCGGCCAGCGCGGCGCGGCCGGCCCGCAGCGCGGCATCGCCGGCCGCGTCGTCGTCGAGGCGCTCGTCGCCGCACGCGGTGACGGCGAGCACCGCGGCCGCCGGGATGCCGCGCGCGCCGGCCACCGCGAGGACGGCCGCGGTCTGCAGGTCGGCGGCGACCGCGCCGCCGGCGGCCCACTCGGCGCGCAGGCCGGCGCGCGGGTCGTAGAAGAGGTCCGTCGACACCACGCGGGCGGCGCGCCCCGTCTCGGCCGTCAGCGCCGCGGTCAGCGCCGCGTCGCCGGCCAGCACGCCGTCGCCGCCGAGCGCCCGGCTCGCGCCATCGGCGCCCAGCGCCTCCGCGACGGCGATGAGCTCGCCCGGGCGCGCCGCGTCGCCCAGTGCCGTGCACGAGCCGACGCGCACCGCGCAGCGCATCCCGAGGTCGCACAGCTCCTCGAGCACGATCGCCGCGCTCGGGCCGCCGATCCCGGTGCTCTGCACGGTCAGGGGCTCGCCGTCGATCGCCGTCCCCGTGTAGCCCCACAGGCCGCGGTTGTGGTTGAACATCCGCGGCGTCTCCTGAAACAGCGCCTGCGCGAGCGCGAGCGCGCGGCCGGGGTCGCCGGGCAGCAGCGCCCGCTCGGCGAGCGGGGCGGTGGGGCGGAGGTGGATCGTCGTCGGCGCCACGGCGGGCGAGGATAGGGCGCGGGGGGCCGGGCGGCCGAGCGTCCGTGCGCCGGTACGCTCGCGCCGCCGTCCGCCCGCCCCGCGCCCCCCGGCCCCCGACCCCGATCAGGAGCGTCGCCATGTCCGCGCAGTTCGAGTCCCCCGAGCAGTTCCGGGAGGTCATGGACCGGGTCTTCCAGATGATGGACGCGGACCCCGCGATGGGACCCGCGCTGAAGGCGGCCGACGTGCCCCAGCGCTTCGAGTTCACCGACGTCGACATGGTCGTCAACATCCGTGCCGCGCGCGCGGGCGAGGACGCCAACCTCCACTGGGAGTGGACCGACGACGTCGACTGGGAGCCGACGGTCCGCATGACGATGTCCTCCGAGACCGCCAACCGCTACTTCCAGGGCCGCGAGAACGTCGCGATGGCCATCGCGCGGCGGCGGATCAAGGCGGGGGGCGACGTCAGGGCGGCGCTGTCGCTCATCCCGGTTACGAAGCCGGTCTACGCCCGCTACTCCGCGCTCGTCGAGGCGGAGTACCCGCACCTGAAGGCCTGACGGTCGCCGACGGCCGACGGACGACGGCCGCACAACGGCGCGCTGTCACCTTTCAACGATCGGCGTTGACAGGCCTCGTGCCTCGCAGTACCACTCAGGCACTGACCAAGGCATCGGGCCGGGAAGTGAGTGGCGGTGCCACTCGCAAGGCGCCGCCGGTCGAAAGACGAGCGCCGCCGGCCGACACCGCGGGGTTACCCGCGAGCGGCGGGATCCTCACAACGAGGACCCGCCGCTGACATTTAACGAGGTGCGACGGGTGCCTAGACTCGGCCGCATGGAGCTCCTCGAGGGCGTTGCCGCCACCGGCCTCCTGCCGCCCGGCCAGCCCGTGGTCGTGCTGCTCTCCGGGGGCCGCGACTCGGTCTGCCTGCTCGACGTCGCGGTCGCGCTGGCCGGTCCCGGGAGCGTCCGGGCGCTGCACGTCAACTACGGCCTGCGGCCCGAGGCCGACGGCGACGAGGCCCACTGCGCCGCGCTGTGCGAGCGCCTGGGGGTCGCGCTCGACGTCGACCGCGCCGCGCGGCCCGAGGACGCGCCGGGCAACCTGCAGGCGTGGGCGCGCGACGTGCGTTACGCCGCCGGCGCCCGGATCGCCGCGGCGGCCGGGGCACGGCTCGCCGCCGCCCACACGGCGACCGACCAGGCCGAGACGATCCTCTACCGGCTCGCCGCCTCGCCCGGCCGGCGTGCGCTGCTGGGCATGGAGGCGCGGTCGGGCCGGCTCGTGCGACCCCTGCTCGGCGTCACGCGCGCGCAGACGGCCGACTGGTGCCGCGCGCGGGGCCTCGCGTGGCGCGAGGACGCAACGAACGACAACGACTTGTACGCGCGCGGGCGCGTGCGAGGCGGCCTGGTGCCGGCGCTGCGGGCCGTCCACCCGGCCGCGGAGCGCAACGTCGTGCGCACCGCCGCGCTTCTGCGTGACGAGGCGGAGGTGCTCGACATCGTCGTCGACACGACGCTGGCCGGGCGCGACCGCATCGCGGTCGGCCACCTCGCCGCGCTCCCGCGCGCGCTCGCCCGCCTGGTCGTGCGGCGCCTCGCCGAGGGGGCGACCGGCGGCCTGTGCGCGCGGGCGCCCGGGCGCCTCGACGAGATCCTCGTGCTCGGCGACGGCGCGCTCGACCTGGGCTCGGGGGCGCGCGCGATCGTCGACGGCGGCGTGCTGCGCTGTGAGCGCACGCCGCCGCTTCCGGCGCACCGGCCGTAGACTGCCCCGCCCATGCGTGACCCGGAGATCGGCGAGATCCTCGTCCAGCCCGATGACCTCAAGCAGCGCGTCCGGGCCCTCGGCGAGGCGATCAGCGAGCAGTACGCGGACCGCGACCTGCTCCTCATCGGGGTCCTCAAGGGGGCGGTGTTCTTCCTGGCCGACCTCATGCGCCAGATCTCGATCCCGTGCGAGGTCGACTTCATGGCGGTCTCCTCCTACGGCTCGGCCACCGACTCGAGCGGCGTCGTGCGGATCCTCAAGGACCTCGACACCCCGATCGAGGGCCGCGACGTGCTGATCGTCGAGGACATCGTCGACTCGGGGCTCACCCTGCAGTACCTGATGCGCAACCTGGGCGCCCGCAACCCCGCCTCGCTGGAGGTCTGCGCGCTGCTGACGAAGCCCGAGCGCCGCAAGGTGGAGCTGCCGATCGCGTTCGTCGGCTTCGAGATCCCGGACCGTTTCGCGATCGGCTACGGGCTCGACCACGCCGAGCGTTACCGCAACCTTCCGTACGTCGCCGCGTTGGCGCTGGAGGAGGGCGCGGACGACCCCGTGCCATAGGCGCTGCCGCCGTCGCGCCCGGTCACGATTCGCCGGGTGTCATCCGCGGGCAGCGCGCAGACGTACATGAGGGCAGATGCGGCTCAGAACCGACTTCGTGCAGGTTCGCCCGACCGACCGGGGGCTTACAGGACCCCTGGTACGCTTGCCGTCGTGCCGGATTCACTCACGCGGGGCGCTGGAGGCGCCGTTTAATTCGTCATGAGCAGGTTCTTCAAGAGCGCCGCCTTCCCCATCCTCATCGTCGTCGTGCTGGCGTTCTTCGCGCAGAAGCTCATCAGCCCCGACACCCAGCAGCAGCCGCCGTCGTACGGCGACTTCATCGCGCAGATGCAGAACGGCGAGGTGAAGAGCGCCGACCTGAAGACGAAGGACAACACCATCACGGTGAAGCTGCGCAACGGGCAGCAGTACGAGACCGGCTACCCGCCCGAGGCCGCCGACCGCCTCGACAGCCGCCTGGCCGCGGCCCGGCAGACCGGCAAGATCCAGGACTACGACGTCGAGGGCACCAAGAGCAACGGCTGGCTGTCGCTGCTCACCTACGTCCTGCCGTTCCTGATCTTCATCGGGTTCTGGATCTTCCTCATGAACCAGGTCCAGGGCGGCGGCTCCAAGGTGATGTCGTTCGGCAAGTCCCGCGCCAAGCGCATGTCCGTCGACTCGCCGAAGATCACGTTCCGCGACGTCGCGGGCGCCGACGAGGCGGTCGAGGAGCTCCACGAGATCAAGGAGTTCCTCGAGAACCCGAAGAAGTTCCAGGCGCTCGGCGCG
>JAXDHC010000564.1:0-2763 GCA_034664705.1 Solirubrobacteraceae bacterium | reverse complement strand
GGCAAGGAGTCGGGCAAGAACCCGGCGATGTTCAAGCTGACGATCGAGGACTGCACGTCCTACGACAACATCGTCGGCACCGAGATCGTCAACAACGTCGCGGCGACCTCGCGGATGCTGGGCGAGTACGCGAAGGGGACGCTGAAGCCCGGCGCCACCTTCCTCGATCTCCAGGACCCGGAGCTGCAGACGCTCAAGCTCTGCCCGAAGTACCAGCAGAACAAGGAGGTCGCCGACATCACGAAGAAGACGATCGACGACGTCAACAGCGGCACGGTCAAGCTTCCCGCGAACGCGATCAACGCCCGCCCCGACTACCCCTACAAGGAGGGGTTCGACGGCGAGGTCCAGAACGCAGACAAGGGCAGCTGACCTGAGCGCAGACCGCTGCAGGTGGGCGATGGAGCAGTCCGCTTCGCGCGGAGCGGGCTTCCCGGGGATCTCCCGGGGAGCCCGCCCGCTTCTCGGCCACCGGCACGAACCCGCCCAGGCATGACGCCATGACCGCCCCCTCCCTGGAGAACGACGTCCTGACTCCCGAGCACCGCGCCGCCCCGTCCGAGCACCCGCCGGCCCTCGAGCTGGAGGGCATCACGAAGCGCTTCCCGGGCGTGCTGGCCAACGACGCGATCACGCTGGAGGTCCGCCACGGGGAGATCCTGGGCCTGCTCGGCGAGAACGGCGCCGGCAAGTCGACGCTGATGAACATCGTCTACGGGCTCCAGCAGCCCGACGAGGGGACGATCCGCGTCAACGGCGAGGCCGTCTCGATCCGCACGCCGCAGCACGCGGTGGAGCTCGGCATCGGCATGGTCCACCAGCACTTCATGCTCGTCCCGGACATGACGGTCGCCGAGAACATCGCGATGGCGCCGTCGGCCGCGCCGGGGCTCACCCGGCTGAAGGACGTGGAGCGCCGGCTCAGCGAGCTGTCCCGGCGCTTCGGCCTCGCGGTGGACCCGACGACCGTCGTCGAGGAGCTGCCGATCGGCACCCGCCAGCGCGTGGAGATCCTCAAGCTCCTGTTCCGCGGCGCCGACCTGCTGATCCTCGACGAGCCGACCGCCGCCCTGACGCCGCCCGAGTGGCAGGAGCTGTCGGGCCTGCTCCGCGAGATGGCCAACCAGGGCAAGGCCGTCATCTTCATCACCCACAAGCTCGACGAGCTCTTCGGCGTCGTGGACCGCTGCACGGTGCTGCGCGACGGCCGCGTCGTCGGGACCGTCCCGATCGCCGACTCCGACAAGCCGTCCCTCGCCCGCATGATGGTCGGTCGCGAGGTCACCATGCGCGTCGAGCGCCCGGTCCTCGAGCCCGGCGCGCCGGTGCTCGAGGTGCGCGGCCTGACCGCGGTCCAGGGCGGGCGCACCGTGCTCGACGACATCGGCTTCCAGGTCCGCGAGCGCGAGATCTTCGGCGTGGCGGGCGTCGGCGGCAACGGACAGGTCGAGCTCGTCGAGGCGATCATCGGCCTGCTCGGCACGTCGGCCGGCGAGATCCTCATCGACGGCAAGATCGTCGAGGACCTCGACCCCGCGGGCTTCACCGCGCTCGGCGGCGCGGTGATCCCCGAGGACCGCCACCACGAGGGCGTCGCGCTGCATCTCTCGATCATGGACAACATGCTCATGAAGGAGTTCCACCGCCCGGCGTTCTCGCGGCGGGGGCTCCTCGACGTCAACCGCGCGCGCCAGCACTGCGAGCGCCTCGTGGCCGAGTACGACGTCAAGACGCCCGGCGTCGAGGTCCAGATGCGCCAGCTCTCGGGCGGCAACCAGCAGAAGGCGGTCCTGGCCCGCGAGATGAGCCGGAACCCGAAGCTCGTCATCGCCGCCCAGCCCACGCGCGGCCTCGACGTCGGGGCGATGGAGTTCGTCTATCGCAAGCTCAACGAGCAGAAGGAGGCCGGCGGGGCGGTCCTGCTCATCTCCTACGAGCTCGACGAGATCCTCTCGCTCGCCGACCGCTTCGCCGTGATGGCGAACGGGCGCTTCCTGCGGACGCTCGACGCCGCCGAGGCGGACCCCGAGACGGTCGGCCTGCTCATGGGCGGCGAGGAGGCCGCGGCATGATGCGCTCCGCTCGCACGCGCCTGGTCGAGGGCGGCATCGAGTTCGCCTTCTCGGTCGCCGTCGCGGCGGCCGCGCTCATGGTGGCGATGGTCTTCGTCGTCGCCTCCGGCGTGTCTCCCGGCCGCGGCGCCTCGGCCTTCCTCGACGGCGCCTTCGGGACCGAGCTGAACTACGCCGGCACGCTGAGCAAGATGGTCCCGCTGACGCTCGTGGCGCTCGCGTGGATCGTCGTGTTCCGCGCCGGGCGCTTCCACGTCGGCTTCCCCGGCCAGATCCTCATCGGCGGCCTGTTCGTCTCGATCGTCGCGCTGAAGATCTCGCTGCCAGGTCCGCTGCACCTCCCGCTCGTGCTGCTCGCGGGCATGGCCGGCGGCGCCGCCTACGCCGCGATCGCCGCGTGGCTGTGGGCGCGGCGCGGGGTCAACGAGATCCTCTCGACGCTGCTGCTCAACCTCGTGGCGATCCAGATCCTCGCGTGGTGGGTGCGCACGCCGTTCCACGACGACTCGACGCCGCTTCCGCTCACGCCGCCGCTGCCCGAGTCCGCGCGCTGGCCGTCGGTGATCACGAACACCCAGCTGCACTGGGACATCGTGCTCATCCCGATCGCCGTCGCGGTCATCGCCTTCCTGCTGGCGCGGACGAGCTTCGGCTTCCGCGTGCGGCTCGTGGGCGCCAGCGAGCCGGTCGC
>JAXDHC010000563.1:0-6591 GCA_034664705.1 Solirubrobacteraceae bacterium | reverse complement strand
GGACGGCGGCACGCCGCCCCGGCGCGGCGCCCGGCCGCCACGCGGCGACCGATGATCGCCACGCGGCGCAAGCCCCAGAAGACCGGCATGGCGAAGGCCATCGACGCGCTCGGCGGGATGCTCCCGGGCGCGGCGTCGAAGAAGCACGGCCGCCGCTCGACGGCGGGCGGCGGCAAGGGCCGGACCGCCGGCCTGGCCATGCTCGCCGGCGCCGCGGGGCTGGCCATGAAGAACCGGGGCAGGCTGGCGTCGATGTTCGGCGGCAAGGGCTCCGCCGGCGACCGCGCCACGCAGCAGATGACGGCCGAGCCGGACGCGAACAGCAGGGTGGACGCCGTCATCACGCCGCCGCCGACCGGCACGCCGGCGCCCGACAGGTCGCCGTCGTCCGGGTCGCAGGGCACGGCCCCGCCGTCCCGGCCCGGGTCGCCGGGGAGTGCCGGCACGTCGCCCCTCGGAGGGTCCCCAGGCGTCGCGGGCCCGCCGCCGGCGCCGGGCGTCGCCGACGTCCCACCCGCTCCCGGGGCGGCCACGCCGCCGCTCGACCGGCCGGACGATCCGGCCGGCTGAGCGCGCGGTCAGCCGGCCGGCCGGCGCCGGCTGCCCGCCCCGTTTCGCGCTCGTTCGCCCTCGCCGCGGTCCGCCTCGGTGCGGGCGTCCGGGCGGTAGCCGTACGCCGCCTCGCGCACGGCGCGGTCGTTCTCCAGCGCCGCGCCGAGCGCACCGCCCAGGGTCGCCAGCGACGTGACCAGCCAGGCCAGCCGGGCGTAGTCGGCGACCGCGACCGGGTGGCCGACCTGCTTGCTGAGCACCTGCTCGGGGATCAGGACCACCGCCGCCACCACGTTGATCGCGAACAGCGCCAGGTACAGCGTGAGCACGCCGATCGCGACGGTGAAGGCCGTCGTCAGGTTGAACAGGATCACCCGCTCGCGCGTCTCCGGCCTCGGGCTGTAGGTGCGCTCCCACAGCCCGTGGGCCGTCACGAGCGAGGCGCAGATGATCACGATCGACGCGACGCCGAACACGAGCAGCCGCGGCCACGTCATGCCGTCGGCGATCAGCCAGATCCCCGGCGACGCCACGCCGAAGATGTCCAGGCCGAGCGCGCCCACGATGGCCCGCGAGAGCCCCGCGATGAGCCGCCACGGCCGGTTCGCGCGCACCATGCCGATCAGCAGGCGCAGGTTCCCGCGCCACACCGCGCTGACGAAGCGGATGGTCCGGTCCTCGTGCACCTCGGCACGGCCCACCGGCGACGCCAGGTCCTCCAGCCGGCGGCGCATGCGGTCGTAGCGCCCGCGGTCGGCGGAGCTCTCCGGGTCGTCGATCTGCTCGCCCAGAAGCCCTTCGACGAGCCGCAGCACGGCCGTGCGCACCCGGTCGTCGAGGTTGACCGCCCCGAGGGCGGGAACCGAGACGAGGCCCACGCCGTGCGTCGCGCTGGCGTGCGCCGTGACCGGGCGGTTGCCGACGTGGACCGGGTTGTCGGTGAGGCAGATGGCCAGCTTCCAGCCCTCGGCCAGCAGTCGCTTGTGGGCGATCTCGACGAGGTCCACGTCGTCCTGGGAGGCCGCGGCCATGGGCTCGAGCCCGACCTCCACGTTCCACTCGACCCCGGGGAAGCGACGCCTCAGCAGCCCGGGCAGCTCGCGCGCGAGCTGCTCCGCGATCTCGTAGGCCAGGCCCGGGGCCGCGAGGAGGCCGACGCCGACGGGCTCCGGCGCCCACTCGGATCGCTCCGGGTCCGTCGACCGCTCCCGCTCGCGAGGCGGGTGGTCGGGCTCACCGCGTGTCCCCGCCTCGGACGCCGAGCCGTCAGGCGCCGGGTCCGACACGAGCGTCTCCACGATCCCAGGGATCGCTTGGCTTGGTGCGCACGGGCCTCTGTTCCTAGGCTCGCGCAGACGACCGTCAAGGCGCCGGAGCGCGACGCCCTCGACCACAGGCCGGTCGCGCGGCGCGCGGGCATCCGTCTTGCCCGGGCCGCGTCGGGTCCTACAGAGAGCGGGGTGAGCGCGCGACGTTCGTGGCGGCCCCGGAGGCCGGGCGAGCAGCCCGGCCCGACGGCATCCCCGGTCGCGGGCTCAGGCGTCCCGCCTGCGCCGGCGCGCGGCTCGCAGCAGGCGCAGCGGAAGCAGGCCGAACGGCGCGCGGTGGCCGACCTCCTGCCGGTCCTCGCGGTCGAACGCACGGGCGTAGCGCTCGGCTTCGGCTGCCGTTCCGTAGCGCTTCGAGCCGCCCGCCCCGCATCCGCGCCCGCACTGCCAGCGCATCGTGCGGTCCTCGCTGGAGAAGCGGAAGCGATGACCGAGTAGGCGACACCGGAGCATCGACCGCAACGTACCGTCGCCAGGAACGAGAACGCGAGCCCATGAGCACCTCGGCCGCCGCGCTGAAGACCATCCGGACCGACATCCCGGCCCGGATGGACCGCCTGCCATGGTCGAGGTTCCACTGGAGGATCGTGATCGGCCTCGGGACGGTGTGGATCCTCGACGGCCTCGAGGTGACCATCGTCGGGGCGATCGCCCCCCGGCTCACCGAGCCGGGCAGCGGCATCGACATGACGTCCGCGGACATCGGGATCGCCGGCGCCCTGTATGTTGCGGGCGCCTGCATCGGCGCGCTGCTCTTCGGCCAGCTCACGGACCGGTACGGGCGCAAGAGGCTGTTCATGGTGACCCTGGGCCTGTACCTGCTGGCCACGGTCGCCACCGCGTTCGCGTTCGAGCCCTGGTACTTCTTCCTCTGCCGCTTCCTGACCGGCATGGGCATCGGCGGCGAGTACGCCGCGATCAACTCGGCCATCGACGAGCTCATCCCGGCCCGCAACCGCGGACAGGTCGACATCGCCATCAACGGGAGCTTCTGGGTCGGCGCGGGGCTCGGCGCGCTCGCCTCGGTGTTCCTGCTGGAGACGTCGATCTTCCAGTCGGACCTCGGCTGGCGGCTCGCGTTCGCGATGGGCGCGATCCTCGGCCTCGGCATCCTGTTCGTGCGACGGCACGTCCCCGAGAGCCCTCGCTGGCTGTTCATCCACGGCCGCGAGGAGGAGGCCGAGCGGATCGTCCGCCAGATCGAGGAGGAGGTGAAGCGGGAGACCGCGCAGGAGCTGCCGGAGCCGCGCGAGGCCATCACCGTCCGCCAGCGCGAGGTCATCCCCTTCCGCGAGATCGCCGGCGTCGC
Source organism: Solirubrobacteraceae bacterium (assembly GCA_034664705.1). Classification (GTDB taxonomy): domain Bacteria; phylum Actinomycetota; class Thermoleophilia; order Solirubrobacterales; family Solirubrobacteraceae; genus JAOPZW01. The sequence goes on along the minus strand of JAXDHC010000563.1, from coordinate 3,402 downwards.
GGTCAAGCGCTATCCGCGCCGCGCGGCCCTCGGGCTGTCCCTCTTCATCGGGCAGGCGTTCCTCTACAACGCCGTGACCTTCGACCTCGGGACGATCCTCCACACGTTCTTCGACGTCAGCTCGGAGAAGGTCCCCTACCTGTTCGTCGTCTTCGCGGCCGGCAACTTCCTCGGGCCGCTCCTCCTCGGGCGCCTGTTCGACACCGTGGGGCGCATCCCGATGATCTCGGGCACGTACGTCATCTCGGCCGTCATGGTGGTCCTGCTCGGCCTGCTGCTGCGAAGCGAGACGCTCACGACCTGGACGTTCATGGCGCTGATCGCGGTGACGTTCTTCTTCGCGTCGGCCGGCGCGAGCTCGGCCTACCTCACGGTCAGCGAAATCTTCCCGATGGAGACCCGCGCACTCGCCATCGCCTTCTTCTACGCCATCGGCACGGCGACCGGCGGCATCATCGGGCCGCTGCTGTTCGGCCAGTTCATCCACAGCGGTGACGTCGACCAGGTCGCCCTGGGCTTCTTCATCGGCGCGGCGGCGATGGCGCTCGGCGGCGTGGCCGAGCTGCTGTTCGGCGTCCGCGCCGAGCAGCAGTCGCTGGAGAGCATCGCGCGGCCGCTCACCGCCGAGGAGGCGGAGACGGCGCAGCCGCCGGCGGCCGAGATCCCGGACGCCGAGCGGGCCCGGCGGATCCGTCAGCGCGCCGAGCGCGGCCGCAACCGCGAGCGGGCCGGCGCGCGGCGCTACCGGCCGGGCCCCGGCGGCTCGTTCTGGTCGCCCGGCATGGTCGGCACCGCGGGCACGGCGAGCCGGCACCGGGCGATGTCCGACGTCGAGCTCGACCGGGAGGTCGAGGCGCTCGCGCGCGCCCTGGGCGAGCGTGGCGAGACCGACCGCGCGGAGCTCGCGCGCATGGTCGGCGCCAGGTGGTGGGGCCCCGGCCGGTTCCGCCGGGCGCTGCGCGAGGCGGTCCAGGAGAACCGCGGAACGGCTCGGCGACACCATCGGTTCGGCCCGCCGCGCGGGGCCGGCGCCCCGCGCGGCGGCGCGCCGTCGCCGGGCTGAGCCCACCCGACGGGCGCGCTCGTTCGCCTGCGCCGAACGGAGACGACGCGTGAGCGATCGCCTCGGCCCTCGGACCAGCTCATGGCGGGAGGCCGGCCGCGCCCGGATGCTCAACAGCGAGGCGGTCCGCCGGGCCCGCATGCTCAACCGCGAGGCGGTCCGGCGAGCGCGTCTCCAGCTGTTCGCGCTGCTCCCGCTGATCGCCGCGATCCTCGCGATCTACGCGTACCGCGACGACCTCTTCGGGCGGGGCTGGGACACGTTCGTTCGGATCCTGACCGCCGTCGCGCTCATCTCGCTCGGCTGGCAGCTGGCGCGCGACATCGGGCGGGCGCTCGGTCCGGTCCTGTTCCGGCGGCTCGATCCGGCGACGGCCGGCACGGTCGGGTTCCTGATCCGGTTCGTGACGATGCTCGTCGTCGTGACCGCCGTGCTGCGGATCGCCGGCCTGGGGCCGCGAACCCTGGCGTTCGGCGGTGCGGTGACCGCCGTCGTCGTGGGCCTCGCGGCCCAGCAGACGCTCGGCAACCTGATCGCCGGCACCGTGCTGCTCAGCGCGCGGCCGTTCCGGGTCGGCGAGCGCGTGCGGCTCCAGGGCGGCGGCCTGGCCGGCTCGGTGGAGGGCGTCGTCAGCTCACTCGGCCTGCTCTACACGACCCTGGCCAGCGGCGACGACCTAATCATGGTCCCCAACGCGGTCGTCCTGTCGGTGGCCGTGGTGCCGCTGCGCGAGCCCGCCGGCGTCGACGTCCGCGTGCGGCTGCGCCCGGGCGTGACGCCGGTCGAGGTCGAGCAGTACCTCCGGGAGTCGATCGACACGCCGATCCGGGACGCGCCGCGCATCACGCTCGAGGAGCTCGACGGCGACGAGATCGTGGTGCGCATCTCCGCGACGCCCGTGTACCCCGCGGACGGCCCGCGCCTGGCGACGGAGCTGCTCGAGGCGATCGCTCCGCACACGGCCCGGGCCCACGACTGACGGGCGCGGGCGCGGGCGCCTTTTGGCACTTGGGCCCATCGGCCTACGGGAGCCGGGGAGGACATGGAGCGCGACCGGCAGGACGAATCGACGACAGCCGACGGGCCGAGACGCTCGCGAGCATCCATCCCGCGAGCGGGCGCGGGTCCGAGCTTCACCCGCCGCCTCGAGCACGCCGACAGCCTGATGTACGTCCCGCTGGCGGTGCTGCTGCTCGTCGCGGCCGCCTTCACCATCGTCGGGACGGCCATCGACGTGATCGAGGGCAGCGAATCGCGTGCCATCACGGACACCGGGGTGTTCATCCTCGAGCGGGCACTGCTGCTCTTCATCATCGCCGAGCTGCTCTACACGCTGCGGCTCGTCGACGCCGGCGGGAGGATCCTCGTCGAGCCCTTCCTGTTCATCGGGCTCATCGCGGTCGTGCGCCGCCTGCTCGTCGTCACCGCCGAGGCCGAGGTCAAGGACGGCCGTCGCCAGATCGTCGAGTTCGCCATCGAGATCGGTGCGCTGGCCGCGGTGGGCCTGGTCCTGGCGCTCGCGATCCATCTCCTGCGCGGAAGCGCCGGCGAACAGCCATGAGCCTGCCGCCGGCGCTCGGCGCGAGCGCCGGGCCGAACGCGGACAGCCTGTCCGTCTCACCGGTGGCCTGGATCGCCCTGGTGGCGGTGATCCTCGCCGTGGTGCTCGCCGACCTGCTGGTCGTCCATCGCGAGGCGCGCGTCATGGCCTTCCGCGACGCGGCCGTCGCGTCGGCGGTTTACCTCGCTCTCGGCCTCGCGTTCGGGGCGGCCGTCTGGGCGTCCCTCGGCAGCGGCGCCGCGGTCGCCTACTACGCGGGCTTCGTCGTCGAGAAGAGCCTGTCGATCGACAACGTCTTCGTCTGGGCGGTGATCTTCCGGTTCTTCGGCACGCCGCCGGAGCACCAGCGACGCGTGCTCTTCTGGGGCGTGCTCGGCGCGCTCACCATGCGCGCGCTGTTCATCTTCGCGGGCGCGGCGCTGCTCGAGCGCTTCGAGTGGACGGCGTTCGTCCTGGGCAGCGTCCTGTTCGCCAGCGGCGTTCAGCTCGTCCGCCACCGCGGCCGGCACGGCGACATCGACCTCGAGCGCAATCCCGTCATGCGCCTCGCCGGCCGGTTGCCGGCGACCGACCGGTACCACGGGGGGCGGTTCTTCGTGCGCGAGCACGGGCGGCGCGTCGCCACGCCGCTGCTCCTCGCGCTCGTGGCGGTCGAGGCGACCGACCTCGTCTTCGCCCTGGACTCGGTCCCCGCGATCCTCGCCATCACGACGAACACGTGGATCGTGTTCGCGGCCAACGCGTTCGCCCTCCTGGGCCTGCGAGCCCTGTACTTCCT
>JAXDHC010000562.1:0-7448 GCA_034664705.1 Solirubrobacteraceae bacterium | reverse complement strand
GCGCGCCGTCGCCGCGCTGGGCGTGCTGCTCTCCCACGCGTCGTACACGTCCGGGGCCACCGCACAGGCCTGGTACGGCTCGCTGATGGCGCAGGGCGTCTCGGGCGTGACGGTCTTCTTCGTCCTCTCGGGCTTCCTGCTCTACCGGCCGTTCTCGGCGGCCATCCACGGCGGCGAGCGCGGGCCCTCCGTCGCCGCGTACTTCCAGCGGCGGGCCGCACGGATCCTGCCGGCGTACTGGATCGCGTTCACGGTCAGCGCCCTCGTGATCGGCCTGGAGGGCGTGACGTGGGGAAACTCGCCGATCTACCTCGGGCTGCTGCAGGACTACACCGACGCGACGCGCTACCGGGGCATCTCCGCCGCGTGGAGCCTGAGCATCGAGGCGACCTTCTACATCCTGCTTCCGATCGGCGCCGTCGTGCTGGCCGCGCTGTGCCGGCGCTCCCCGAGCCTCGAGGCCGTCGCGCTGATCGCCGTGGGCCTGGTGCCCGTCGCGCTGCACCTGGTCCGCCCCGGGAGTCCCGAGACGATCCTCACGCACCTCGACTGGTTCGCCGTCGGCATGCTGCTCGCGGCGCTGAGCTGCTCGGCGCACGCCGGCCGGCTGCACCACTCGCTGCAACGGCGGCGGGCGACCACGCTCCTCTGGGTGCTCGCGGTCCTGGCCTACGTCGTCGCGGCGCGCTCGTCGCTCATCACGGCCGAGCTGGCGTTCGGCGCCTTCGCCGCGCTCGTCGTGGCGTCGGCGGCCAGCACGCACCCGCGCGCGACCGCGCGGGCCGTCTTCGGCACGCGGGCGCTGCTGTGGATCGGGCTCGTCTCCTACGGCGTGTTCCTGTGGCACGACCCGATCGTCCGCCGGCTGGACCGCGAGGGCGTCGGCGGCCTGGCGCTCGTCGCGGTGTCGCTCCTCCTGACGCTGCTCGTGGCCGCGGCGAGCTACCACCTCGTCGAGGGCCCGGCCCAGCGCTGGGTGCGCCGCCGCATCGCGGCGCGCGCCTGAGCCTCAGCGGTGGCGCGCGCGGGCGGCGCGCTCGTACAGCTCGAGGTGCTCGCGCACCATCCCCGCGACGGAGAACCGCGCGACGCTGGGGCGACCGCGGGCGATGAGCTCGGCGCGCAGGTCGGCGTCGGTGATGACGCGGCGGAGCGCGTCGCGGATCGCCGCGCTGTCGCGCGGGGCGATGAGGAGGCCGTTGTCCCCGTCGGTGACCACCTCGCGGGCGCCGCCGACGTCGGTGGTGACCAGCGGTCGCCCGGCGGCGAGCGTCTCGATGATCACCTGGCTGAAGGACTCGCTGAGCGAGGGGAGGACCACCGCGTCCATCGCCTGGAGGCAGGCGGGCACGTCGGTGCGCGCGCCGAGGAACAGGGTCCGCTGCGCGATCCCCGCGGCGCGCGCGGCCTCCTCGTACGGCCGGGCATCTCCCTCCCCGACGAGCACGAGGCGCAGATCGGGGAACTCCACACTGAGATCGCGCACCGCCTCGAAGAGAAAGGCATGCCCCTTATTGGGCGACATGCGAGCGACGCACCCGATGGTGAAGTGACCGTCGAGGCCGAGCTCGGACCGCACGCGCTCACGGTCGCCCTTCTCGCCGCCGAGGCTGGGGAGGTCGAATCCGAGGTGGATGACCGTGATGTGGCCGGGGTCGAGGTGCTCGACGGTCGTGAGATACCGTTTCGCCGCGTGCGAGGGGACGACCACCTCATCGGCCGCCGAGGCGAGCGCGCGGTCCACGGCGACGTGCAGATCGCTGCCGGACAGCCGCACGTCGTCGATGTGATGGCGCATGTGCACGAGGATCGGGGTCCGCGCCAGCTTCGCCGCCAGCGTGCCGACCAGAGCCCCGTGGACGAGGTGGGTCTGGAGCACGTCGATGCGGTGGCGGCGCAGGTGGCGGGCCAGGCGGACGGCCGCGGCCGGCCAGTCGCGCCGGCCGTTCGCCCCCAGGGCGAAGTACCCCGCCGGCGGATCCGCCGCCACCCAGCGTGGAGGCGCGTCGTGGCCGAGCGTGCCACAGTGGTACACATGGCCGGCGCCGGCGAAGCCTTCAGATAAATGGCGGAAGTACGCTCCCTCGAGGCTCGTCGACGAGAAATGACATATCCGCACGCGCGTCACCTTACTCAATGTTGAAGAAAATCGCCCGACGAGCCGTCTATGAATTAGTGGATGTCGCCACCCGCCGGCGCGGCATCGCCAGGCAGATCAACGGCGACGAGATCCGGCTGCCGCCTGAGGTCGCCCGCTACTACCCGACCTCCTACGAGCCCACGACGCAGGCGTTCCTGCGCCGGCACACGAAGCGGGGGACCGTGGCCATCGACGCCGGCGCCCACATCGGCCTGTTCACGATCCAGATGGCGCGCGACGTGGGCCCGGACGGGCGCGTGCTCAGCTTCGAGCCGACCGCGACGACGTCGCGCCTCCTCCGGCGGACCGTCGAGCTCAACGGGCTGGGCGGGGTGGTGGAGTGCCGTCAGGAGGCCGTCTCCGGAGCACGCGGCTTCGTCGAGTTCTTCGTCGACGAGCACGATGCGTCGAACGCGAACTCGCTCGTCCGGACCGCCGGCGCCGTCGGCTCCGTGCGCGTGCCGACGGTCTCCATCGACGACCTCGCCGCCGCGGAGGGCCGGCCGGTGTCGTGCGTGAAGATCGACGTGGAGGGCGCGGAGCTCGACGTGCTCCGCGGCGCCGCGACGACGCTGCGCTCCGACCGCCCGGCGCTGGCGCTCGACATCCACCCGGCGCAGATGGCGGGCGGCGGGGGGTCCGTGGCGGACATCTGGGACCTGCTGGCCGACGCCGGCTACGCCGCGTTCCTGGGCGACGCGCCGCTGGACCGCGGCGCCACCGTCGCCCGGACGGAGATCTTCGAGCTGCACGCCGTCCCGCGGGACTAGCCGCGCGCCGCCAGGCGCTCGTAGAGCCGTTCGTACGCCGGTACCCCGACGTCGCGCAGCGAGAGCTCCTCGTGCGCGCAGCGGCGCGCGCGCTCGGCCTGCCCGGCGTCGCCGATCGCCGCCGCGAGCGCCTCGGCGCCCCGCTCCAGCGAGTCGGGCGTGAAGTCGTCGAGGACGATGCCGGTCCGGTGGCGCTCGAGCTGGTCGTCCGTGTCGCCGACCCCGCGGCCCGTCACGACCGGCAGGCCCGCGGCCAGGTACTCGCCGATCTTCGTCGGCGACGAGGAGATCTTCGAGTACGTCGGCCGGATGAAGGCGAGGGCGGCGTCGGCGGCGGCGAGGTAGGCGGGGACCTCGGGGGCCGGCGCCGAGCGCACCGTGACGTCCCCGTCGGCGACCCCGAAGCGCCGCAGCTCCTCGTCGATGAGCGCGCGGTCCGACTGGGTGAGCACGAGGAGGTGCAGGTCGGGCACGTGGCGCTTCGCGCGGACGTAGAAGTCGACCATCTCGCGCTGGAGGTACCAGCCGCCGAGCTTGCCGACGTAGAGGAGCACGGTGCGGTCCTCGAGGCCCAGCGAGGCGCGCAGCGGCTCGCGCCGGACCCGCGCCGCCTCGACGGCCTCGACGTCGGCGCAGCAGGGGATGACCTCGACGCGCGGATCGCCGTCGGCGAACAGGACCCGGCGCACCGCGCGCGTCAGCACGACGAGGCCCGACGCGCGGCGGATCCCCGCGTCCTGCACCCAGCTCGTCAGCCGGTACGGGACCGACCCGCGCTGCCAGTTGCCGGCGTCGACGTACTCCTCGGCCAGGATGCCGCGGATGTCGAACAGCAGCCGGGCGCGGGTGAGCGGGCGGCCCAGCAGCGCCATGGCCGCCGGGATGTGGGAGCGCGCGTGCACCGCGCGCAGGCGGTGGCGCCGGACGAGCCAGACGGTGACGGCCGCCCCGGCGAGCGTGTCGAAGACGGTCGCGGGCAGGGTCGGGCGCTTGTGGTAGCGCAGGCCGTGCCACGCGATGCCCTCGGCGCGCATCTCCTCGCGCAGCTCGCGCCGCCGCGCGCGCGTCAGCCGGGTGGTCTCGAAGGTGAGCAGGTGGACGACGTGCCCCGCGCGGGCAAGGCCGGCGACGTAGGCGACGACCTGCGTGCGGACGAGCGGATCGTCGAGCGAGAGGTAGCAGACGTAGAGCGACCGCAGCCGCCGGGACGGCGGCGTCAACTGGTCCGGGCGACGCTTGCGCTCATGCCGACAGGATGGCAGTCCGGGCCGCGCACCGGCGGCCGGGCACCGAGCGTCGCGGCGGCGGCGCTGCGAAGATGCGCGCCCACATGGACCGACCCCCGGCGACCACGGAGAGCTCCCTCCAGCACGTCCTTCGGCGGCTGCGGCCGTTCCGGACGCTGCCGTTCCGTGCCTCGGACTTCGCGGGGACGCGCGTCTCGCGCCTCGGCGAGCGCCGGGGCTGGGACTGGCTGATCTACAACCCGCTCACCATGTGGTCCTATCACCGGCTCGGCCGCCGCGACGCCGGCCCGGTGATCGCGGCCATCCAGGGCACGTTCCCCGACGCGCGCGAGTACGTCGACGTCGGCGCGGGGAGCGGGGCGTTCGCGGCCGAGGCCGCACGGCGCGGCATCCGCGTCCGGGCGCTGGAGCGCAGCCGCGCCGGGCGCGCGATCGCGTCGGCGCAGCGCGTCGAGGCCATCGCGTTCGACCTGCAGCACACCGCGCCGGCCGGCCATGAGGCGCAGCTGGCGTACTGCTTCGAGGTCGCCGAGCACCTGACGCCCGAGCTGGGCGACCGGCTCGTCACGTTCCTCGCGGGCGTCGCGCCCGTCGTGGTGTTCACCGCCGCCCCGCCCGGGCAGGGCGGCTGCGGGCACATCAACGAGCAGCCCCAGTCCTACTGGGAGGAGCGCTTCCGCGCCGCCGGCATGGAGCCGTGGCCGAGCGCCGCCGACGACCTCCGGCGCGCGTTCGCCGCCAACGGCGTGCACGCCCACTGGTTCGGTCAGAACGTGCTGGTGTTCCGCACGCCGCCCGCCGGGTCGGCGGACGACCGCACGGCCGCGGCCTGAGCGTCCTCGTCGCGCTCGGGCGCGGCGGCGGTGGCCGGCGGCGTGGCGGCCACCGCGGGTGACGGAGCCGCACGGCGCTGCGCCCAACGCACGCTCAGCCACTGCGCGCCCGCGGCGGCGCCCAGGGCGAGGGCCCACAGCACCTGGTCGCGGTGGCGGAACGCGGTGCCCAGGTTGCCCTGGGTCAGCGCCGCGATGCCGACCATCATCCCGAGGAGCAGCATCGGGAACTGGAGCGCGAGGCGGGCGGCGCGGCGGCGGATCGACACGACGATCCCGAGGCCGCACAGCGCGTAGAGGAGGTACCAGCCGACGTTCTCGACCCGCGCCAGGACGAGCGACAGGCTGGGCGTCGACTCCCAGGGATACGGCCGCATCGTGACGTTGAGGAGCCCCTCGGGCAGATTGCTGAAGCCCGAGGTGATGCTCTTGTCCTTCTCGGTCCGCGCGACGATCGCCGGCGCGCCGGCCCTGTCGGTCGCCTTGGTCGGCGCGGGCGGCGGCTGCGCCGGCTCGCCGAAGGCGGAGTTGGCACCGACCGCGAGCGTCGCCCGCGTGGCCCCGAGGCGCGGGAACGCGCCGGCGGCGAGCTGCCAGCCGCCGACGCCGGACTGCCCGATCCACGGCACGATCGCCGCGAGCATCAGGGCGATGGCGACGCGCGGCACCCAGCCTCGCCGCGGCGTGAGGACCATGGCGAGCGCGAGCGCCCAGGAGGCGGCCAGCAGCGTCTGGGGGCGCAGGTACGCCAGGGCGAGGAGGCCGGCCGCGGCGAGCAGCGCGCCGGTGGCCAGATGGCGCCGGTCGCCACGGACCATCAGCACGGCGGCGAGGCCCACGAGCGTCAGCGAGAGCCATACGTGGGCCTCGCGCAGCACGACCGACGAGAAGAGGATCTGCGACGGGCTCAGCGCGACCACGAGCCCCGCCAGCACGGCGAAGGCGGGGCGCAGGAACCGCAGCCCGATGGCCGTCGTCACGCCGGCGGCAGCGGCGCCGACCAGGGCGCTGAAGACCGAGCCGATGACCCGCGAAGGGCCGAAGAGGTCGAACATGAAGCCCAGCGGCGCGCTGAAGACCCACGTCGAGTCGTACAGCGACTGCCCGTAGCCGGGGTACCAGACGTCCGGCGGCACGCCGTTGGCGACCGAGGTCGCGAGGGCAACGTACTGCTCCTCGTCGGGGATCAGGTACCGATCGCTGACGAGGGCCGCGCCCACGCCCAGCACGCACCGCACCAGCAGGGCGACGAGGACCACGGCGGCCACGGGATGCTCTTTGAGCGCTCGGGCCGGCCCGCGGGGCATGGAGAGCGGTCGGCGAATGAAACTCGTTCCAGTCCTGATCCGGCGCGGCCGCCCCGGGGACGGTGCGGCCAGGGGCGCACGATAGCGGCAACTCCGGGTGGCCGAGCCCCGCGGAGGGGGACCCGACGAGGCGGCGTGGGGCCGGGCCTGCCCCGGGCGCGACGTATCCTGCGTGCGAATGTCCGTCGACATCGAGGACCCGATCGCTGCGCCGGCGGGGGGCGCGCCGCGGACGTCGGTGGCGGCGGGCTCGGTCGCGCGGTCGGCCGCCGAGGCGACGTGGGCCGCGTTCGCCCTCCTGACCGGCGTGATCGCCGCCCGCCACCTCGGGCCCGTCGGCAAGGGGACGGTCTCGTCGATCGGGTATCTCGTGGCGCTCGTGGCGCCCGCGGTGACGCTCGGGCTCGGGGAGGCCGGCGTCACGCTGGCGCGCGGTCGCGGCACCGACCTGCGGCGGGTCGTGGGGACGACGATCTCCTGGCTGATCGTCGCGAGCGTCGTGGGCGCCGCGGTGCTCGTCGGCCTGCTCGCCCTGCAGTTCCGCGGCGACCTGTCGATCCTGCGCGGCGCCACCATGGCCGCCGTCGCGTCGGTGCCGGCGATGGCCGTCTGGCTCGTCTTCTCCCTGTTCGTGGAGGCCGAGGGCGGCCTCATCGCGAGCGCGGCGATCAAGGTGCTCGTCGGCGCCGTCACCGCGGTCGCGAGCGCCGTCCTCGTCCTCGGGTTCGAGCTCGCGCAGGCGGGCGCCGTGGCCGGGATGGCGGCCGGCTTCGTGGCCGGCGCCGTCGCGACCACGGCGTGGCTGTGGATCCGCCGGGGCGTGGCCCCCGTGCCGCGCTGGGATCCCGGGTACCTGAGGGCGGCGATCGCGGTCGGTCTTCCCATCGTGGGCTCGTACCTCCTGCTCGGCACCGCGGCGCGCCTGGACCTGCTGATCGTCCAGGGCATCAAGGGCTCCGAGGACGCCGGGCTGTACAGCGTGGCGCTCACGATGGGCCAGCTCGTCTTCTACGGGCCCGTCGCCGTCGCCGTCGCGAGCTACGGCGTCGCCGCCGGCCTCGGCGCCGGCGACGTCGTCGCGTTCATCGAGCGCGCCGGCCGGACGGGGGTGGCGGCCGGCGTCGTCTGCGCGGTCGCGCTCGTCCCGATCC
>JAXDHC010000561.1:0-3111 GCA_034664705.1 Solirubrobacteraceae bacterium | reverse complement strand
CGGCCTCCGCGAGGCGCGCGAGCGCGTCGACCGCGGCGATGCCGGCCAGCGCCGGGTCGGGCGAGAGCAGTCGCCCGCCGAGCAGGTCGAGGCTGAGCACGAGCGGTGCATCCGGCAGCTCGGCCCGGAGCCGCCGGAACGCCTCCGCGCCGGGCAGCGACTCGGTGCCGATCACGACCCGCGCGACACCCAGCTCGAGCAGCCGCGCGACCGCACTGGCCGCGACGGCACCGGCGTCCACCATCACCCGCCCCTCCCGCGCCAGCGCGGCGACGACGTCCGCGCTTCCCGGGCCACCCCGGATCGCGTCGAGGTCTGCGACGTAGAGCTCGTCGAGGCCGAACCGCTCGCGCACCGCGCGCGTCAGAAGCACCGGGTCCGACCCTTCCGCGATCCGGCTGCGCAGCGGGCGATAGCGTTCGCGATCTCCGCGCACCGCGTGCACGGCGACTCCGCGCTTGAGATCGATGACCGGGATCACTCGCATGATCGGGAAGCGTCGCCGATGCACGGCGTGATCGGCCTCGACATCGGGGGCGTCAACACGAAGGCCGTGTGGCGAGACGGCGACGCGCTGCGCACCGTACTGCGCCCCTACGACGTCGTCCGTGACCGGGAGGCGTTGACGGCCGTCGTGCGCGACGTCGTGGCCGAGCTGGCCGGCGAGCCGGCGGAGCTCGTGGCGCTGACGATGACGGCGGAGCTCTCCGACGAGTTCCGGACCAAGCGCGAGGGGGTCGGCTTCGTGCTCGATGCGGTCCAGGCCGCCGTGGGCGGACGGGTCCCACTGCTGGCGCTCACGACCGCGGGCGAGCTCGTGAGCCCGGCCGAGGCGCGGGCCCGACCGCTCGACGTCGCCGCCGCCAACTGGGTGGCGAGCGCCGTCGCGGTCGGCGCGCGGTACGCGGACGCGCTGATGCTCGACGTGGGCAGCACGACGGCGGACGTGATCCCGATCGCGGCCGGCCGCGTGGCTGCCGCCGGCCGCTCCGACCTCGACCGGCTCTTGGCGGGTGAGCTCGTCTACACGGGTGCGCTGCGCACCAACCTCGCGGCGATCGCGCCGCGGGTCCCCGTGCGCGGCCGGTGGTGCCCGGTCGCCTCCGAGCTGTTCGCGATCAGCGCCGACGTGCACCTGATCCTCGGGCATCTGGCACCCGCCGCCTACACGTGCCCGACGCCGGACGGGCGGCCGGCGAGCGTCGAGTTCGCGCGCGAGCGCGTCGCGCGGCTGGTGTGCGCCGATGCGGAGCAGCTCGAGCCCCGCGAGGCGGAGGCGATCGCCGCCTATCTTCACGCCAAGCAGGTGGGCCAGGTCGAGGCGGCGGCGCGCCTGGTGAGCACGCGGTTCGCGGAAGGCGCGACGCCGGTCGTGACGCTCGGGATGGGCGCGTTCCTCGGCCGCGCGGTGGCGGAGCGCCTCGGCCGCCCCGTGCTCGAGATGCCGTGGAGCGAGGCAGAGCGCGACATGGCGCCCGCGGCGGCGCTCGCGGAGCTCGCCGCCGGCCGCAGGCGCTCATCGTGCTGACCGTCGTCAAGGTCGGCGGCGGACTCGCCCGCGAGGGCGGCGACGGCGCGCTGCGGGCGCTGTGCACGGCGATCGCGGAGGCGGGCGCGCGCCACCCGCTGCTCGTCGTGCCCGGGGGCGCGGAGTTCGCGGACGCGGTCCGCGAGCAGGACCGCCGCTTCGGCCTGCGGCCGCAGACCGCGCACTGGATGGCGATCCTGGCGATGGACCAGTTCGGCTGGGCGCTCGCCGACCTCATCCCGGGTGCGGTGCGCCGCGTGGATCTCGGGCCCGGGCGCGACGGCGTCGTCTCCGTCCTCTTGCCCGGCGCGCTGCTCGCCCAGCGCGACCCGCTTCCCGAGTCGTGGGCCGTGACCTCGGACTCGATCGCCGCGTGGGTGGCCGGGGCCGCCGGCGCCGGGCGCCTCGTGCTCGTGAAGCCGGTCGCGGGCCTCTACCGCACCTGGCCGCCGACCGGTGAGCCGATCGCGCGGCTCACCGTCGACGAGCTCGCCGCGCTTCGGCCGGAGGGCGTCGACGAGCATCTGCCCGCGGCGCTGCGGGACGCCGGCGTCGAGACATGGGTGATCGGCGGCCGCGAGCCGGCGCGGCTCGCGGAGCTGCTCGACGCGGGCCGCACGGCCGGGACCGTCGTGACCGCGCCGTCGTAGATCTGACCGCGGTCAGATCGTCGCGCGCGGCGCCTCCACGGCGCACATCGCCCGCAGCCGGGCGATGCGCGCGGGGTCGAGCGCCGCCGTGCGCCGCCCGTCGCGGCAGGCGGCCGAGCGCACGCCGGCGATGTCGGCGCCGGTGGCTCGCACGGCGGACAGGTCCTCGGCGCGCAGTTCGCCGGCCAGAGCGATCTCGAGGCCCGCGCCGTGCGCGTCGGCGACCAGCTCGGCGAGCGCGTCGGCGTCGAGCCACGACAACAGCCCGCTGCCGTCCTTGATCGCGGTGTCGACCAGGCAGCCGCTCACGCCCGCCTGCCGTGCCGCCGCGACCAGCTCCGAGGGCGGCAGCGGCCGGCTCGGCACGCGCGCGGCGTCGGCGTAGGCGACGGCGACCACCGAAGCGTCGCCGTCGACCGCGTCCCGCGCGGCGCGCAGGACCGCGACGGCGTCCTCCGGCGTCGAGGCGCCCCAGAGGCCGAGCTTGACGTAGGCGGCGCCCGAGCGAACCGCGCCGAACGCGGCGAGCGCGGCGGTGCCCGGAAGGCACGGCAGGTCGCCGAGCGCCGCGCTGAGCGGCAGCTCCGCCGGGAGTTCGTCTCGCACCTGGGAGATCACGCCCGGCGCCGGGGCGCCCAACGACCCCTCGGCGGGGTTCTTGACGTCCACGACGTCGACCCCGCCGGCGACGGCCAGCCGCGCCTCGGCGGCATCGACCACGCTCACCAGCAGCTTCATGCGATCTCCTCCACGCGGGCGCCGCGGTTGTCGAAGCGCACGACGTCCACTCGCCCGCCGGCGCCGACCTCGGGCTCGAGCCGGCGCGCGAGGTCGTCGCCCTGTTGCTCGTCGCCGACGATCCCGTAGACGGCCGGCCCCCAGGAGCTCTGGCCCGCGCCGGCCGCGCCGAGCAGGAGCAGCGCATCCACGAGC
>JAXDHC010000560.1:0-10882 GCA_034664705.1 Solirubrobacteraceae bacterium | reverse complement strand
ACCGCCATGGACGTCACCCGGCCCGATCTCACCGCCGCGGTCGCCCCGTCGCGGGCGCGGCAGGTGATCGCGGACTACGTGGCGCTCACGAAGCCGAAGGTCCAGTCGCTGCTGCTGTTCACGACGGTGACGACGATGCTCGTCGCCGGCGACCCGTCCCTTCAGCTGATCCTGCTGACCTGCCTGGGCGGCTACCTCTCGGCGGGCGGCGCCGGAGCGGTCAACCACTGGTACGACCGCGACGTCGACGCGCGCATGGCCCGGACGGCCGACCGCCCGGTCGCCTCCGGCCGCATCGCCCCCGCGGCGGCTCTCGTGTTCGGCTGCGTCCTCAGTGCGATGTCCTTCGCGCTGCTGTCGCTCACGGTCAACGTGCTCGCCGCCGTGCTCGCCTTCACCGGCTTCCTCGGCTACACGCTGATGTACACCGTCTGGCTCAAGCGCCGCACCTGGCAGAACATCGTGTGGGGCGGCGCCGCCGGAGCGGTGCCGCCGCTCGTCGCGTGGGCCGCGGTCACCGGCGGCCTCAGCGGCACCGCGGTGTACCTCTTCGCGATCGTCTTCTTCTGGACGCCGCCGCACTTCTGGGCGCTGAGCCTGCTCATGAAGGACGAGTACGCGAAGGTCGGCGTGCCGATGCTGCCCGTCGTCCGCGGCGAGAAGGAGACGCGGCGCCAGATCCTGCTCTACACGCTGCTGCTCTACGCCGTCACCCAGCTGCCGTTCTGCGCGGGCGGGTTCGGCGTGACGTACCTCGCGGCCTCGCTGCTGCTCGGCGGAGCCTTCATCGCCGGCGCGGTGATGCTCTACCGGCGCGCCGACCGCCGCTCCGCGCTCCGGCTGTACCTGTTCTCCCTGGCCTACCTCGCGCTCCTGTTCGGCGCGATGGTGGCCGACGTCCACCTCTAACGCGACCGGGACCCATGGACCGACACCTCGCCCGCAAGAACGTCCGCACCGGCCTCATCACGACGGCCGTCTGCTTCTTCATGTTCGGCATGACCTTCGTGGCCGCCGCCATCTACGTCGCATGACGCCCCGTCATCGCTCCACGGGCGCACGCAGCGCGTCCGAAGGCCGGTGCTCGCGATGAGCCCGCTCGACCGCGACGTCCCGCCCGCGGGCGAGGAGATCCACCTCCCCGGCCCGAGCGTCCAGCCGGTGCTGCTGACCGTCGGCATCACGATCGCGCTGATCGGCGTGACGACCTCGATGGTCATGGTCGTCGCCGGCGTCATCCTCTCCGTGTGGGTGACCGTGCGCTGGATCGCCGGCGCGCGCCGCGACATCGACGAGCTCCCGCTCGAGCACCACTAGGGGCGCGCTCAGCCGACGCGCGCGCCCAGCCCGGCGCTCGCCGGCACCTCGCAGATCGCGCCGACGTCGGTCCAGCAGCGGACGACGTCGCGCACGGAGAGGATGCCGACGATCTCGCCCCCGTCGGTGACCACGAGGTGGCGGAAGCCGCCGCGGACCATCGCGACCGCGGCTTCCTCGAGGGACCAGTCCGGCGCGGCGAAGACGACGTCGGCCGTGAGGTGGTCCGCGACCCGTTCGGCGTCCGGGTCCTGGCCGGCGGCGACGGAGTCCATGAGGTCGCGCTCGGTGAGGATCCCCGGGCCCTGACCGTCGGGATCGAGGACGACCGCGGCCCCGACCCGCCGGTCCGCCATGAGCCGTGCGGCCTCGCGAAGCGAGTGCCCCGGTCCGACGGACAGGACCATCGTGCTCATTCCGTCGCGTACCTGCATGGATCTGGTCCTCCTCGCGCCACTTTGCAACGATTGCCTCAAACCAGAGGTCGACGGCAATCTAGCATTGACGCGGTGGCCCTCGAACGTCGCCGCGCCAACTTACCCCTCACTGCGCGATCTGGGGTCATCCCTGAGCGACCGGCCTGCCGTAGAAGGCAGTGACGCCTATGCACCGCCCTGCCACCATCCGCCACCGCACCAGCCTCTACGAGGACGCCATCGCGATCGTCGAGGCCGAGTTCGCCTCCGACCTCTCCCTGGACGACATCGCGCGCCGGGTCGCGTCGTCGCGCCGCCAGCTGCAGCGCGCGTACGCCGAGATCGGCCGCACGACCTTCCGCGACCACCTCACGGCCGTCCGCATGGACCGCGCCGCCGAGATGCTCGCGAGCCGCGGCCTGACCGTGCGCGAGGTCGCGCACCGCGTCGGCTACCGCCAGCCCGCCCAGTTCGCGAAGGCCTTCCGCCGCCACCACGACGTCTCCCCCTCCGCGTACCGCAGCCGCTCGCGCTACGACGGCGCCGCGGACCCGGTTCGCCAGGCCGCCTGAGGCCGGCCGCGGGGTCCCGACGTCCGCCGGGCCGCCTGAGCGCGGGCCTGCGTTCACGCCCGCGCGCGCGAGGCCGGGCGTCCGCGACGGGCCGCGCGGCCACACCGCCCGCGCTGCCGAAAGGCCTGCAAGCGGACCATTTCGCGGAGTCCCGAACGCCCCGCGTTGCTGTCCATCGCGCGGCTCACATAGGATGCCGCCCCCATGGGCTTGGAGGAGACCCGTCAGGAGGTGGCCGCCGCGGCGGCCGACCGCCGCGCGCCGCGACGAACAGCGGCGCAAATGGTCGTCGTGGGGCTCATCGCCTCGGCGCTCGGCGTGGCCGCCGGGCTCCTGATCAACTGGTTCCCGCCCGCCGCGTCGACGCAGGCGGACGGCATCGACACGCTGTGGGACGTGCTGATCATCGCGTCGGTCCCGGTCTTCGTGCTCGTGACCGTGGTGATCGCCTTCTCGATCATCAACTTCCGCATGCGTCCGGGCGAGGAGGGCATCGACGGCCCGCCGATCCACGGCAGCACGCGCCTCGAGGTCATCTGGACGGCGGCGCCGGCGATCGTGATCGTCGCGCTCGTCACCTACGCCTACATCGTCCTGCGCGACATCGAGAAGGCGCCCGCGGCCGGGCGCGAGCGCGTGGTCCAGGTCTTCGGCGAGCAGTTCGCCTGGACGTTCGCCTACAACGAGGGCGGCCGCCGGTTCCGCACGGCCCAGCTCTACCTGCCGGCCAACGAGTCGGTGCGCTTCGACGTCCGCTCGAAGGACGTCATCCACGACTTCTGGGTCCCGGACTTCCGCATGAAGATCGACGCGGTCCCCGGGATCACCACGCGCTACCGCGTCACGCCGACGAAGCTCGGCGACCACGCGATCGTCTGCGCGGAGCTCTGCGGCCTCGGCCACGCCTTCATGCGCCAGACCGCCCACGTGCTCTCGGCGGACGACTTCGCCGCGTGGGTGCGGCGCGCGAGCGCCCCGGCCGGCGGCGGCGGCGGCGGCGGCGAGGCCGGCGGTCAGCCCGACGCCGAGCAGCTGTTCACGGCCGGCAAGGACGCCACCGGCGCGGCGCCCTGCGGGGCGTGCCACAAGCTGGCGGAGGCCAAGACGGCCGGCGGCGTCGGCCCCGACCTCGACAAGGTCCTCAAGGGCAAGGACGCGGCGTTCATCAAGCAGTCCATCCTGCAGCCCGACGCCGAGGTCGCACCGGGCTTCGGCAAGGGGATCATGCCGCCCAACTACGGCGATACGCTGACCCCTGCCGAGGTCGACGCGCTGGTGAAGTTCCTTTCGGAGGCAACGAAGTGAGGTCTCACAGCTGATGTCCGTGAAGCTCCGCGCACCCGGCTGGTATCGCGCCGGGCTCTACTCGCTGATGGGCATCCTGTTCGCGTACGCCATCACGATCGCCGTGCGGGCCGCGCTGGGGTACGACCCCGTCGTCGACGGCGAGTCGGTCCTGACGGTCGCGCTCCTGGCCACCCCGTTCTTCTTCTTCGTCGGCATGGGGGCCTTCGACTACTGGCTCGACTGGGCCTTCGGCCGTCCGACCGTCCCCGAGGACCACTCCGGCCACGGCGCGAAGTCGTGGAAGGACTACTTCCGGGTCAACACCGATCACAAGGTGATCGGGATCCAGTACACGGTCACCTCGTTCTTCTTCCTGTTCGTCGGCGGCCTGCTCGCGATGCTCATGCGGGCCGAGCTCGCGGCCCCGGGGCGGCAGTTCGTGGACGCGAACACCTTCAACGGCCTGTTCTCGGTCCACGCGTCGCTGCTGATCTTCCTGTTCATCATCCCGGTCTTCGCCGGGCTGGCGAACTTCGTCCTGCCGCTCATGATCGGCGCGCCGGACATGGCCTTCCCGCGCCTGAACGCGCTCTCGTACTGGATGCTGCCGGTCGCGGGCCTGATGATGCTGTCGTCGTTCCTGGCTCCCGGCGGCTCCTTCGCCACGGGCTGGACGGCGTACGCGCCGCTGTCGGAGACGTCGCCGATCGGCCAGATCTTCTTCACGGTCGGCGTGCAGTTCGCCGGCGCGTCGTCGATCGCGACCGCGCTGAACTTCCTCGTCACGATCATCACGATGCGCGCGCCGGGGATGTCCTTCTTCCGGCTGCCGCTGCTCGTCTGGGCGAACTTCTCGACCTCGCTGCTCGTCGTCATCGCGACCCCGTTCATCGCGGCGTCGCAGTTCTTCGTGCTGCTGGATCGCGCGCTGGGCTTCGACTTCTTCCGCGTGGCGGACGGCGCCGGCGGGGACGTGCTCATGTACCAGCACGTCTTCTGGTTCTACTCCCACCCGGCCGTCTACATCATGATGCTGCCGGGGTTCGGGATCGTCAGCGAGGTCCTCGCCGTCAAGTCGCGCAAGCCGATCTTCGGCTACCGGATGATGGCGTTCTCGCTGCTGGCCATCGTGGTCCTCGGCTTCACGGTCTGGGCGCACCACATGTTCGTGTCGGGCATGCAGGAGTGGATCCGCGTGCCGATGATGGTCACGACCGCGATCATCGCGGTGCCGACGGGCATCAAGATCTTCTCGTGGCTCGCGACGCTGTGGCGGGGAGTCCTCCACCTGGACACGCCCATGCTCTTCGCGCTCGGCTTCATCACGATGTTCACGCTGGGCGGGATCTCGGGCGTCGTCCTCGCGATGATCCCGATCACGATCCACGTGAGCGACACGTACTTCATCGTCGCCCACATCCACTACGTGCTCTTCGGCGGATCGCTGTTCACGATCTTCGCGGGCGTCTACTACTGGTTCCCGAAGATGACCGGCCGGATGTACGACGAGACGCTCGGCAAGCTGCACTTCTGGGCGACGTTCGTGTTCTTCAACCTGACGTTCGCGCCGATGCACCTCATCGGCGTCCAGGGCATGCCGCGCCGTGTCGCCGACTACGCCGAGCAGTTTGCGAGCTGGAACCTCGCGATCTCGATCGCCTCCTTCTGCCTCGGCCTGAGCACCCTGGTCTTCGCGTACAACATGATCGCCTCGTGGCGCGGTGGCCCGCGCGCGGCGGCGAACCCGTGGCGAGCGCTCACGCTCGAGTGGCAGGTGTCCTCGCCGCCTCCGATCTTCAACTTCGACAGCGTGCCGACCGTCGTCGGCGGGCCGTACGAGTACGGCGTGCCCGGCGCGGTGCACGGCGTGTTCAAGGGCGCCGAGGTGCCCCAGCACGGCGAGGCGACGGCGCGGGCGACCGCCGACTGAGTCTCTGGGAGGGGATCCAGCGCATGAAGACGATCCTGGTCGTGGCCAACGAGACGCTCGGTGGGGCCCCGCTCCTCGAGCGGCTGCGCGAGCACGCCGCCGAGGGCGACGTGCGCGTGGCCATCTGCGTGCCGCGCACACGCCCGCGGCACGGCAACATCATCTACGACGACGCGGTCTACGACGCCGCCCAGGTGCGGATCGAGCTCGCCCGTGCCGTGCTGCGCGAGGAGGGGATCGACGCGGTCGGCGAGCCGGGCGACCCCGACCCGTACACGGCGACGATGGACGCGGTCGCGGAGTACCACCCCGACCAGGTGATCATCTCGACCTTCCCGGCGACATCGTCGGGCTGGCTGCGCCGCGACCTCATCGAGCGCGTCCAGGAGGCCTCGGGCGTGCCGGTCGAGCACGTCGTCGCGGACATCGAGCGCGAGGGTCTCCCCTTCAACGTGACGCTCGTGCTCGCCAACCGCACGGCCGCCAGCACGCCGCTGCACGAGGCCCTCAGGGCGAAGGCCGACCACGAGGGCCGCCACCTCTTCATCGTCGTCGTTCCCCAGGAGGGCGGCGAGGGCCTGCACGCCCGCCAGGCGCGCGCCCGGCTGTCGCAGGTCATCGACCGCCTGCGCGGCGACGGCATGCTGGCCGCCGGCACGGTCGGCGACCCGGATCCGTACACGGCCGCCATGAACGCGATCCAGTTCTTCCGCGTCGACGACGTCGTCATCTCGACCCTGCCCGCCACCCGCTCGGGCTGGATGCGCGCCGACCTCGTCGAGCGCGTCCGCAAGGCGTCCGGCAAGCCCGTCGAGCACGTCGCGGCCGAGCAGCCCACCGCCGCCTGAGGAGTCCATGGAAGCCGCCTCGATCGCCCACGCCGGTCATCACGACGACCATCACGGTCCGCCGCCGGCGAACCGCAGCTCGCGCGTGGAGCCGCAGCTGCTGGGAATGCTGCTCTTCATCATCTCCGAGGTCATGGTCTTCGGGGCCTTCTTCACGGCGTACTTCTTCATTCGCGTCGTGTCGGGCGACCAGTGGTTCCCGATCGACGAGAAGCACCTCCCGGTGGCCATCGCGGGGTTCAACACGGCGATCCTCGTGTCGTCGTCGTTCACCCTGCACTGGGCCGAGCACTCGATCAAGAACGGCAACCGCTTCGGCCTGAAGGCCGGGATCCTGTCGACGTTCCTGCTCGGGGCGACGTTCCTCTTCATCCAGATCAACGAGTACGTCCACATCGGCTTCGCGCCGCACGACTTCGCCCAGGGCTCGGTCTTCTACGGGCTCACCGGCCTGCACGGCGCCCACGTCTTCGTCGGCCTCACGCTGCTGCTCATGGTCGTCGTCCGCGCGTTCCGCGGGCACTTCTCGGCCGAGGAGCACCGTGGCGTCGAGATCCCCGGGATCTACTGGCACTTCGTCGACGTCATGTGGATCGTCGTGTACCTGTCGGTCTACGTCCTCTAGCCGAGGCCGGAGATGCGAAACCCGCTGCGCTCGGAGGACGCGATGTTCCGCGTCCTCCTCTGGACCCTCGCCGCGGCGGCCGTGATCGTCGTCGTGGTCGCGCTGATCCGTGCCGTCAGCTGACGGCGGCGAGGAAGTCGCCGAGCGCCCCGGCGACCGCCTCGGGGTCGTCCTCCGGGGCGAAGTGCCCCGCGCCGGGGATCATGTCCAGCCGGGCGCCGGGGATCGCCGCGGCCAGACGCCGGCCGAGCGCGGGCTCGAGCCAGCCGTCGTCGGCGCCCCAGATGACCTGCGCGGGCATCGACAGCGTGGGCAGGCGCGGCTCGAGCACGGCCGTCTGCGCCTCGTCGATCTGGGCGAGCTTGCGGAAGTACGCGCGCTGGCCCTCCTCCCCGGTCCACGGGCGCAGATAGGCCTCCAGGACCTCGCGCGCGGGCGCGCGCGCGTGTGCGGTGCGCAGGTGCGCGCGGACGACCTCCTCATAGATGTGCGCCGGCATCGTCTCGTAGGCGTCGAGGTGGCGGCGGATGTGCATGGTCGTCGGCGTGTTCCACGGGTTGAACACGACCGCGTCGACGAGCGTCAGCGCGCCGTACGCGCGGCCCTCGCAGAGGTGCGCGCGCAGGACGATCGCGCCGCCGATGTCGTGGCCCACGACCGCGGGCGCGTCGAGCCCCCAGTGCTCCAGCATCTCGGCCAGGTACCGGGCCTGGGCCGCGATCGAGATGTCCTGCCCCGAGCGCCGCTCGGAGTCGCCGTAGCCGAGCAGGTCCCAGAGGTGGACGGTGAAGCGGTCGGTCAGGCGCTCGGCCACGCCGCGCCACAGGAACGACCAGCTCGGCGTGCCGTGCACGAGCACGACGGGCGGTCCGGAGCCGGCGACGTCCCATGCCACCTCGCCGCCCGAGACGCGCGCGCGGCGGGTGAGCCGTGGTACGGCGAGCGGCGCGGGCATCCGGGCGCGTTACTTGACCGCCAGCCGGCCTTCCATGCCCGCCTGGCGATGTCCGGGCACGGAGCAGTAGTACGTGTAGGTGCCGGCGCCGAAGGTCGCGCTGAACTTCGACGTGCCGCCGTTCTGCACGATCTGGCCGCGGCCCTTGCCGTCGATGACGATGTCGTGCGGGGTGGCGGACTTGTTCGGGGCCTCGACCGACAGGCGCCCGGGCGGCGCCTCCGCGCGGTTGCTGGCGAAGGCCAGCTGTCCGCCGGGGTCGGCCGGGATCGAGAGCACGCCGCTCTTCGCCTGCGCGGGCGGCCCGCCGCCGGCCTGCTTGACCGCCGTCGCGAGCAGCCCGGTGTCCTTGCCGGGCCGCGCGACGACGGACGCGACGTAGGCGGCGACGTTCTGCGCGGCCCGGCCGGTCACGATCTTGGCCGGCATCGGGGCCGAGCCGTCGGCGCGGATGTCGTCCTTCGGCTTGTCCGCCTCGGCGCTGAAGTCGGCCGGATAGAGGATCTGGTCGTGGATCACGCCGCGCACGCTGCTGCGCGGGATGCCGTCGCGGAGCGAGCGCTGGAAGGCCTGGTCGAGGTCCGGGCCGGCCGTGCCCTTGGTGCCCGCCCGGTTCAGCACGTGGCAGGACCCGCACTTCGCGACGAAGACCTGCTTGCCGGCGATGACGTCGGCCTCGCCGGCGCTCGTCGAGCCGCAGGCGGTGAGGAGCACGGCGGCGGCGGCGGCCGCGAGGGCCGCCGCGCCGGCTCGGACGCTGGAGAAGGTGACCCGAGGACCCATAGCGGGCGGCACTCTATCCACTCGGACGGACTACGGGCCACGACGTGGCGATCGTGTCAAACGGGCTCGGGCAGCTCGTCGTGCCGGCCCTGCGCCGCCGCGATCACGCCCGTGGCCACGCCGTCCCACGAGTAGCGCTCGTGCGCCACGGCGACAAGCGCATCGCGCGTGGCGGCGCGCACGTCGTCCGGGGCCTGCAGCCACGCGACGAGCCGGTCGGCGATCGCGCGCACCGCGCCGTCCCCCACGTCGAACGACAGCCACGGGCGCGCCGCCTCCGGGACGGCGCGCGCCAGCGCGGCCGTCACCTCGGCGAGCCCCGAGTGCGCGGCCGACAGCGGCAGGATCCCGCAGGCGGCGGCCTCGGCGGCCACCATCCCGAACGCCTCGGGGAACGTGCTCGGCACGACCTGGGCCTCGCACGCCGCCAGGAGCGGCGCGAGCTCGTCGTGCTCGAGGCGCCCGGTGAGGACGACGCGCTCGCCGAGCCCGGCGGCCGCCGACCGGTAGGCGGCGAGCTCATCCCCCTCCAGGCCGTCGAGGAAGGCGAGCAGGTGGCGCAGCGGCGCGCGCGGGCCGCCCTCCGCCGCGCGGCCCTCCTGAGCGATCGCCCGCACGGTCTCGAGGTCGCCGGCCGCCAGGGCGGCGAGGAGGCGCTCGAGCGCGGCCCGCCAGCCGCCGAAGCCGACGACGACGAGGCGCGCGTCCGGAACCGCCTGCAGGACCAGCGGCCACGCGGCCGCGAGCAGGTCGATGCCCTTGGAGACGATGAGCTTCCCGACGAACGCGACGTGGCGGTCGCGGTCGAGCCGCAGGCCGGCGAGCGCGCGCCCTGCGGCCGCCTCGTCGCGCGCGAAGGCGTGGTCCTCCTCGACGGTCGCGGCGACGGTGAGGTGCTCGGCGAGCGAGCGGACCTCCGCCGCCGCGTCCGCGGGCGGCCGCGGGCGGAACTCCTCGATCTCCACGCCGGGCGGGCCGAGCCGCGTCCGCGCCGGCAGCGCGTCGTCGCCGAGGGCGGCCCAGAGGCTCTCGGCGGTGTGCCGGGAGCCGACGAGGACCGTCCGCGCCCGGGCGAGCCCCTCCCGCGCGGCGGGCAGGAAGCGCTCGGGGTCGCGCTTGACGGTGTACTCGAGCGCGCTGCCGTGGACCTTCACCGCGTAGGGCACGTCGTCCGGCAGCGCCCGCGCGAGCACGAGCGGCCCCATGACGAGGTGGTTGGCCAGCGCCACGTCCGGGCGCGCGCGGGCAACGACGTCGCGCACGGCGGCGACGTTGGCCTCGACGTAGCGGGCGACCTCCTCGTCGGAGCACTCGGCGAACGGCTTGGCGCGGATCCCCTCGTAGCGGTCGGCGACGTAGACGGGCAGGAGGTCGCCGATGTCGGGCCGCCAGACCGTCACGCGCACCGGCTCGCGCAGCACCTCGACACGCGCCGTCCCGTCCTCCCACGTGGCGACGGCGTCGACGAACGGCAGCTCGTGGGCGCGGCGCTCCTGCGAGAGCAGGTCGACGGTCGCGCCGCCGCGCGCGAGCGCCGCGCACAGGCGCGCGTTGTAGACGTTCGAGCCGGTGCCGCGAAGGAGATAGCCGTGGAGGACGAGGATCCGCATGCGGCGTGCGAGCCTAGTGGTCGCGGCGCGAGGGCGGCCGACCCCTCGCTAGAGTGCGGGCATGGCCGAGCAGATGTACCGCCTGCGGACCCCCTCGACGGGGCGCGAGATCATCATCCCCGCCGAGCCCGATCGCACCTACCGCGACCGCGACACCGGCGAGGAGCTCGAGGTCGTCGGCAAGGTCCTTCCGCTCGCGCCGTCCCGCTCGCGGCTCCCATGGGCCGTCGAGTTCCTGCGCTTCTGCAACTGGTGCGACCAGCTCGCCCAGCGCGATCTCAACGACTGCCCCACGTGCGGTCGTCGCATGGCGCCTCTCGCGTCCTGACGTCCCTCTAGGCTGTTCTGATGCGTTCTCGCCCGGCCGCCGTGCTCGCCGCCGTGCTCGCGACCACGGCCCTCGGCCTGTCCGCCTGCGGAGCGGACAGCAGCGTCGGCGACGCGGTGCCGAAGTCCACGCCCGACCTCACCGTCCCCGCGGGCGCCGACTCGCTGGCGTCCGGCGGGACCGACACGAGCACGACGTCGACGACCGGGAC
>JAXDHC010000559.1:0-5637 GCA_034664705.1 Solirubrobacteraceae bacterium | reverse complement strand
GGCCGCCAGGCCGAGCAGGAACTTCGTCTTGACCGTGAAGCGGATCTGGGCCTGCGTGTTGCCGAGCACGTGCGCGGCCGTGCGGTGGAACTGGTCGCGCACGAGGTCGACGCTGCGGTAGACGAGGACGTTCTCCCACGGCACGAAGACGTCGTCGAACACCGCCATCGAGTCGGGCTCGTCGAAGCGCGCCGACAGCGGGTAGTCGAAGGCGCTCGGCTGCCCGACGGCGTACGGGCGCCGGCAGAAGAGCTTGAGCCCGTCGGTCGCGACCGGGATCACGAACGAGAGCGCGAAGTCCTCCTCGCCGGGGCGCAGCGGCTTGATGCAGGACACGTAGAGCAGGTCCGACACCGCGCTGCCGGTGCCGAGCATCTGCGCGCCCCGCACGACGATCCCGCCGTCGCGCTCGCCCGCCACCGCGACCTGCGAGACCTGGCCGTCGGCCGGCGACCCCGGGTTCGCGGCCGCGTTCTGCGGCGGGATGATCGTGTAGGACAGGTAGAGGTCCTCCGCGATCATCTGGCGATACAGGCGCACGGCGTTGGCGCCGAAGCCCTCGCGGCCCGCGTCGAAGACCGACGGCGCGCTCGCGAAGCCGGCGAGGAACCCGCCGACGTGGTCGGGGCTGCGCCCGACGAAGCCGTTCGTGAGCTCCGCCCACCGCGTGATCGCCTCGCGGCGCTCGCGCAGCTCGTCGATCGACCGCGGCTGCATGTAGACGCGGTTCATCGTGACGCCGTACTCGGGGTGCGTCGTCTGCATGTCCGCCGACTCGGCCGCGGTGTCGTAGAGCCGGCCGATCGTGTTCACGATGCCGCGGAACGCGGGCGCGTCGGCCACGCGGGCCACCTTCTCGCCGTCGACGAAGACGGTCCGCCCGTCGTCGAGGGCGGCGCGGTACTCGGCTCCGGTTCTCATGGCCTTCCTCCGCCGTTGCGGATCTCGTAGCTGCACACCAGCTCGCGGCCCGCCCGCGGGTCGCGCAGCGTCGCGCGGAACGCGCTGTCGTAGCGGAAGCCGTCCTCCACGGAGACGGTCCCGAGGAAGACGACGAGCGGACGGCCGGCGTCGGCGCCGGCCTGCCAGACGAGCTCGAGCACCTCGTCCGGCGGCAGCAGGGCGGCGAGGGTGGCGCGCTGGTACGGCGCCGCGTCCGGCCCGCTCTCGCCGACGAGCTGCAGCTCGTCCCAGTGCTCCCTGACGTCGGCGAGCGGCCACAGCGCCTCGCCGATCGGCTTCGCGCACGCGCGCTTGGACGCCTCGAGCGATTCCCGCTCGAGCTCGCGGTCGGTGTGGTCGCTGCCGACGCCGACGAAGCACTCCCCCGACGGCAGGCGGACGAGCACCGGCTCCGCCTCGCCGGAGGTCTGCGGCGCGTCGACGGACACCTCGGTCGGCGCGATGCGCAGCAGCGAGGACGGCACGACGAAGAACGCCGGGACCGTGTCCGGGCGGGGCACGCCGAGCGCCACGAGCTCGGCGATATGGGCCTCGACGCTCGCCTCGTCACGGCCGGTGAACCCGGCGATGACGATCTGCGGATCGTCGAGGGAGAGGCGCTCGGCGCCCTCCGAGGTCTGGACCGAGAACGTCAGGGGCATTCGGGAACCGCTTCCTCCTCATCCAACGCGGTCAGGATCTTGCTCGTGTTCGCCAGGTGGGCGTCGATCGCCGCCAGGGCGCCGTCGACGTCGCGCGCCTCGAGCGCGGCGACGATGCGGTCGTGCTCCTCGAGGACCTGCGTGAAGCGTCCCTCGCGGGTCACCGCGCGCAGGCCCATGAGCCGCGAGATCGCGCGGATCTGGCCGAGGAAGCGCATGAGCACCGGGAGCCTGGCGCTCTCGGCGATGCTCAGGTGGAACTGGTCGTCGAGGTCGATGAAGTCCTCGACCGCGTCGGCGTCGGCCGCGCGCCGCTGGCGGATCAGCAGGAGGCGCAGGTGGTCGATCTCGTCGATCGACATCTGCGCGCACGCCTCGCGGATGGCCACGCGCTCGAGCGCCTCGCGCAGCAGCAGCACCTCGCGGCGCTCCTCGGGCGCCACGCCGCGCACGATGACCTGGCGCCGCGGCCCGCTCTCGACGAGATGCTCGGCGAGCAGGATCTGCAGCGCGGAGCGCACCGGCGTCCGCGAGATCCCGAGCGCGCCGGCGAGCTCGTCCTCGCCGAGCACCGTGCCGGCCCGGAGCGTGCCGCGGACGATGGCGGTGCGGATCGCGTCGTACGCGCGCTCGGCCGCCCCCTTGCCCTCGGGCGGCGCCTGCTCCTCGGCGAGGACGGCGAGCGGCCTGGGCTTCGCGGTCCCGTCCGTCATGCGCGCACCGGCTCCGGCCATGCGTAGTGCTCCGGACGGCGGTTGGCGAGCGCGGGCAGCGAGCTGCGCACCTCGGCCAGCCGGGCCGGGTCGCAGCGCGCGCCGGCGACGCCGTCGCCCTCACGGACCTGCTCGAGGACCGTGCCCCACGGATCCACGACCATCGAGTGGCCGTAGGTCCACCGGCCGCCCGGGTGCTCCCCCCAGTCGCCGGCGGCGACGACGAAGCACTGGTTCTCGACGGCCCGCGCGCGCAGGAGGAGCTCCCAGTGGTCGCGGCCCGTGGTCGCCGTGAACGCGGCCGGCACGACCATGATCTGCGCGCCGCGCAGCGCGAGGATGCGGAAGAGCTCGGGGAAGCGCAGGTCGTAGCAGATGCTCAGGCCGACGCTCCAGCCGTCGACGTCGACGGTGACGATCCGGTCGCCGCCGTCCTCCAGGTCGGACTCGCGGTAGACGTGGCCGCCGACGTCGACGTCGAAGAGGTGGATCTTGCGGTACACGGCGGTCAGCTCGCCGCTGGGGTCGAGCACGACGGTCGTGTTCGTCAGGCGCCCGCCGTCGCCGAGCTCGGTGATGGACCCGCCGACGAGGTGGATGGCGTGCTCGCGCGCCCATCTTCGCATCGCGGCGACGGAGTCGCCGCCGGCGAGGGGCTCCGCGCACGCGCGCAGGATCTCCGGCGAGCCGAAGCCCGTCCACTTCTCCGGCAGGACGACGAGCCGCGCGCCCGCCCGCGCCGCGCGGGCGACGAGCGCCCCGGCGCGGGCGATGTTCGCGGCCTTGTCCGGGGTCGCGGTCAGCTGCACGGCGGCGACGTCGATCGGGGTCAGTGGTACCACGGGTCTCCCCCCTCGACGGCGGTGTACATGCGCCCCCAGTACAGCAGGGGCGCGACGCCGGGCGACAGCACGACGTCGCGCACCTCGGCGAAGAAGACGGTGTGATCGGCGACGTCGACGGTGCGCTCGACGACGCAGTCGAGATGGGCGACGGCGCCCTTGACCGCGGGGCTGCGCGCGGTGGCCTCGCCGCCGGCGCCGAGCTCGTCGGGGCGGCAGAAGCGCTCGACGAACTTCGGCGCCCCGGACGCCGCGCCGGTCCGCGCCGCCTCCTCCTGGTGCGCGCCGAGGATGCTCACGCCGAAGACGCCGTCCTCGCCGATCGCCCGGGCGCTGACCGTCCCGTGGCCGAGCGAGATGAGGAGCATGGGCGGGGCGGCCGACACCGAGCAGCAGGCGCTGATCGTCAGGCCCCACGGCCGCCCGTCGACGCGCGTCGTGACCATCACGACGGTCGCCGCCAGCAGGCTCATGGCCTCGCGGAACGCGGCGGCCACGTCGAGGCCGGCCTCGGAGGCTCGCCGGATGCGGCTCGGGTTCTCCATGGCGCTCGGTCGCCCGCCCGCCTAGCCGGAGCGCGCGCCCTCGGCCTCGCGGACGCCGAAGGCGGCGACGAGCCACGCGGCGACCTCGTCGGCGAGCGCGTCGAGCTCGCCGTGGCCGGCCTCGGCGTTCGCCCCCGCCGGGCGGCCGATGACCCCGATGGGCGACAGCGCGCCGACGCCGTCGCGCTGCAGGCGCTCGAGCCAGCCGTCCTCGTTCGCCGTGTAGCCCTCCACCGACGCGTGCTCGCGCACCGCGTCATCGCCCGCGATCGCGAGCACCATGCTCGTCTCGTACGCGCCGGCGTGGCTGTCGGTCGGCGGCGCGTCGAGGCCCGCGTCGCGACCGGCCGCCGCCATGACCTGAAGGAAGCGCGCGAAGTCGGCGTAGGCCCGGACGTCGAGGTCCGGCGCCCGCAGCCGGTCGGCGAGCTCGCCGAGCGCCCGGAAGTTGCCCCCGTGCGCGCTGACGAGCGCGACGCGGCGCACGCCCATGCGCGCGAAGGCGGCGACGTGCGCCTCCAGCAGCCCGTCGAAGACCGCGCGCTCCAGCGTGACCGTCCCCGGGAACGCGGCATGGTGGTCCGACAGCCCCACCGCGATCAGCGGCGCGACGACGACCGGCTCGGCCACGCGCCCGGCCACGTCGCGCACGAGCGCCTCGGTGATCAGGCTGTCCGTGCCGAGCGGCAGGTGCGGGCCGTGCTGCTCCAGCGCGCCGACCTGCACCACGCCGATCGCGCCGGCGGGAAGCGCGGACGCCTCCGCGGACGTGATCGATCGCAGGTCGACGTAGGTCACGCGGGGTCCCCCAGGAACACGTCCTGGTAGTCGATGCGCCCCTCCGCCCGCTTGGCCTCGGCGTACGGGCCGCGGTCAATGAGCCGCAGCGGGTCGCGACTCGCCGCGAGCTCCTGGCGGCGGGCGGCGGTCGCCTCGGCGTCGACCTCGACCAGGCGCGTGAGGCCCGGCGTGCTCTGCACCACGACCACGCCGTAGTCGTCGGCCGCGCTCTCCACGGACACGATGCCGCGCAGCACCTCGAGGCGCACGGCCTCGGGATCGCGCTGGAGCGGGTCGCCCCAGCCGCCGCCGCCCGGCGTGAGCACGCGGACGATGTCGCCGGCCTTCACGGGCACGGCGTCCTGGTTGAACTGGATGTGGCGCTCCTCGGGGGTCCCCGGGTTGACGATCGTGCCGCCGGGCCTGCCCGAGCCGCCGCCGTTGACGCCGAAGCAGCCGAACGCCGTGCGGTCGTTGTAGGTCAGGAAGTGGCCGTCGACGAGCATGCGGACGTCCTTGAGGAAGCCCATGCCGCCGCGGTGAAGGCCGGGCCCGCCGGAATCGGGGTACAGCCCGACGCGCTCGACGATCACCGGGAAGCGCTGCTCGATGAACTCGGCCGGCAGGTTCTTGGAGTCGTTGACCATGTCGACGGCGTCGGTGCCGTCGGCGTACGGGCGCGAGGCCGAGCCGGCCCCGAACACCTCGCGGTAGAGGAAGACCTTGCCCTCCTCGTCGGTGCCGTAGAACCCGTAGACCTGGACGCAGTTCATGTCCGAGATGACGTGGCCGCCGAACGCCTGCGCGAGGCAGGCACCGAACGTCCCGAACGTGCGGAACCAGACCTGCATGCGGTTGATGCACGCGGCGGGCTCCTCGGAGCTGAGGACCGTGCCCGGCGGGATGTAGCAGCGCAGCACGCGGGTCAGGCCCTCGTTCATCACGGTGCCCGGCGCGAACTGGGCCAGGAACGAGCCGACCCACTTCGACAGGAACCGCCCGCCGGAGGGCGAGTTCAGCGGCCCCTCGGTCTGCGCGTTCGTCCCGGACCAGTCGAGCAGGATCTTCTCCGGGTCCTTGCGCATCGTGACCTTGAGCTTCACCGGCTGGTCGTGGTCGATGCCGTCGTTGTCGAGGAAGTCCTCCCCGACGA
>JAXDHC010000558.1:0-2675 GCA_034664705.1 Solirubrobacteraceae bacterium | reverse complement strand
CGCGCGCTGCCAGCGCAGCTTGCTCAGCGAGCACAGCGGCGAGGCGGGCAGGCCGGTGCGCGCCGCGAACGCCCGACCGCCGAGCTGCGCGCCGATGGCGGCCGCCTCGTCGGCGCCGCGGGCGTCGGGCCAGGCGAGCGCCGGGCCCACGGGGCGCCCGCGGCGGTCGAGCAGCACGCCGGTCTCGGCCATGCCGGCGATGCCGACCGCGGCGACGACGCCGCCGGGCGCCCGGGCGACCGCGTCCGCCGCCGCGGCCAGCGCCGCGCGCACGAGGGCGTGGGGGTCGGTCTCCGCGCCCGTCGGCACGCGCGTCCACGGCGTCCGTGCGCGGGCCTGCGCGAGCTCTGCGCCCTCGGCGTCGAGGACCACCGCCTTGCAGTAGGTCGTCCCGACGTCGATCCCGAGGAGCAGGTGCGGCACGGCTACCCGGAAGCGTCCACGATCGCGAGCAGCTCGTCCAATCGCCGCCGCGCCACGCCGTCGAGGAACCGGCGCCGGTCGGCCGGCGGCTGCCCGACGGCCTCCTTCCAGAGCGAGCGCCCGGCGATGAACCCGTCCGCGCCGCCGGCCATGGCCGCGCGCAGCTGGTCGCAGAACGCCGCGTGGTCGACGCCGGCCGACAGGACCGCCCACGGCACGGCGATCGCGTCGGTCACCCGCCCGCACGCCTCCGCGCTGCCGGGGTACTCGAGCTTGAGCACCTTCGAGCCGCACTCCTGCAGGAAGACCGCGCCCTCGACGACGAGGTCCTCCTTGCGGGCGGCGAACGCCTCCGGGGACTCGTCGTCGAGCCGGTAGGTCATCAGCTCGATGACGCAGAGCAGGTCGGCGCGGCGGCAGTCCTGCAGGGCCCGGCGCACCAGCTCGGCGGTCGGGCCGTCGAGCTCCTCGCGGTCGGCGCGCAGGAAGACCATGACCTTGGCGGCGGTCGCGCCGCGGGCCCGCGCGCCCTCGGCGCCGAGGCCGTCGATCAGCCCCGACCGGCGCAGGCCGCCGACCGTCTCGTGCCCGTCCGCCTCGATGCGCACGAGCAGCCCGACGTCGCGGCCGAGCAGGCCCCGGTCGACGACGTCCGGCAGCGAGACGTCCGGATCCAGGAGCACCGCGCTGGCGTCCCGGCCCACCGTGTCGACGAGGTCGGCCTTGAAGGCGCGCTGCTCCGCGGGCGCGCTGGACCGCCCGAGGGCGTCGAGCATGTCGACCAGCGGCTGGCCGTGGTCGGCCGCGATGACGGCGAAGCGACCGTCGGGCGTGGTGATCTGCTGCACGGCGCGGCGCTCGGCGGTCGTGAGCGCCGTGCCGGCCTGGGCCGCGGGCGAGGAGGACATGGGCTGCGTCTCTTCCGTTGGGTCGATGGGGGCGGCGCCGTGCGAGGACGCGACGACGACGGGGCGCGGCCGGCCGGCCGCGCCCGCAGTCGTCATGGCCGTGCCGGCTAGCAGTTGGCCTTGTAGACGGCGTCCTGGTTCTCCGCGAGGTTCTGCTTGGTGAGGATCACCGAGCCGGTCGCGATCTTCGGCTTGGTCGTCTCGCCCTTGAGCGCCGCGACCGCCTGCTGGACGCCCTGCGCGCCGATGTCGGCGGGCTTCTGGGCGACGAGCGCCTGGATCAGGCCGTCCTTGAGGTCCTTGACCTGCTTGGGGCCCGCGTCGAAGCTGACGATCTTCACGGTGCTCTGCTTGCCGGCCTCGCGCAGGCCGCTGGCCGAGCCCTCCGCCGAGAAGAGGTTCGTCGCGAAGATCCCCTTGAGGTCGGGGTTCTTGGCCAGCTGCGCCTTGACGATCGCGGCCGCCTTGTCGGGCTGGTCCTGGCTGAAGTCCTGCCCGATGTAGTTCAGGCCGAGCTTCTTGGCCTCCTCCTGGAAGCCCTTGGCGCGCAGGTCGGTCGTCGAGATGCCGGGCTTGACGTTCACGACGAACACCTTGCCCTTGCCGCCGATCTGCTCGGCCAGCGCGCGCGCGGCCGCGCGGCCGCCGCCCTCGTTGTCGGAGGCGATCTGCGAGACGGCGAGATCGGCCCGCTCGAGCGTGGTGTCGACGAGCACGACCTTCGAGCCGGAGTCGGCGATCTGCTTGATCGGCACGAACATCGCCTTGGAGTCGGTCGGCGCGACGAGCAGCGCATCCGGCTTCTTGGCGGCGATCGCGTTGACGATCGGCGTCTGCAGCGAGGCGTCGAACTGGTCGGGGCCCTGGAAGTCCAGGGTCACGCCCTGCTTCTTGGCCTCGGCCTGGGCGCCGCAGTTCATCGTGATGTAGAACTCGTCGCCCTTGACGCCCGCCAGCAGCGTCATCTTGTAGTTCTTGCCGGCGCTGCCGCTGCTCGTGCTGCCGCTGCCGCCGCCGCCACTGCTGCTGCTGTCGTCGCCGCCGCACGCGGCGACGCCGAGCATGAGCACGGCCGTGGCCAGGAGCGCTCCCGCCCTGACCGACGTGGATGTGCGCTGCATGGACTCTCTCTCCTCCTGCTGGTGGTGGTGACTCCTGCTGGTGGGGGCGGTCAGCGGCTGTTCCGTGACCGCCGGAGCTGGTCGAAGTAGACGGCGGCGATGAGGACGGCGCCGACGGCGACCTGCTGCCAGAACGGCTGGACGCCGACGATCACGAAGCCGTTGCGCAGGACCGCCGGGATGAAGACGCCGACGATCGTCCCGAGGATCGTCCCGACGCCGC
>JAXDHC010000557.1:0-3644 GCA_034664705.1 Solirubrobacteraceae bacterium | reverse complement strand
TGCTGGTGGTATGCGCGAGCGGTCGTTAACGGCCCGACTAAGAAGGCGGCGGCCGCGACCTCGCGGCGGGCGCCGGTGGCGGCGAGCACGAACGACGCGTCGGCGGCGAGCAGCACGCTGGGCAGCTCCGCCGCCGGATCGGCGTGGGCGACGCTCCCGCCGATCGTGCCCCGGGCGCGGATCGCCGCGTACGCGACGTGCGGCATGGCCTCGGCGACCAGGGGCGCGCCCAGCGCGACCTCGGGGGCGCGCTCGATCGTGCGGTTGCGCGTCATGGCGCCGAGCGCGACGTGGTCGGCGCCGGGGCGGACGTAGCGAAGCTCGGCGACGCGGTTGAGGTCGATCACCGCGGCGGGCTGCACGAGGCGGAGGTTCATCATCGGCACGAGGCTCTGACCGCCGGCGAGGATGGCGGCGTCGTCGCCGAGCTCCGCCGTGAGCGCAAGCGCGCCGGCGAGGTCGTCGGGGTCGTGAAAGCCGAAGCGGGCGGGCTTCATGGCCAGCGATCATCACCGCCGCGCCGGCCGCGAGCAATGTGGCAGTTGCCCAAAGTTGGCCGTCGGTCTTAGGCTCTTGCACAATGGCGATCACGGTCAGCGAGCTCACCGAGCTCCCGCATCTCGCGCTCGACCTCGTCGCCGGAGCGGCCGGTGCCGACACGCAGGTCCGGTGGGCGCACGTCTCCGACGTCGAGGATCCGACGCCGTGGCTGGAGGGCGGCGAGCTGCTGCTCACCACCGGCATGGGCCTCCCGGCCCGCGCCGGCGACCAGACTGCGTACCTCCGCCGCCTCCACCGCGCCCACGCCGTGGGTCTGGTGATCGTCCCGGACACGGCGCCCCCGTTGTCCGCCGCGCTCACCGCCGTCGCGGACGAGCTGGGCTTCCCGGTCATCACGACGCTCCTCAAGCAGCCCTTCCAGGCGGTATCCAAGGCCGTGTTCGCCGCCAACGCCGGGCCCGAGACCGAGCGGATGGTCCAGCATCTGCGCATGTACGGCGTCCTGCGCGGCGCGGCGGCGGCGGACGGCCCCCGCGAGGTCCTCGACCGGCTGTCCGCGGTCACGGGGCTGCGGCTCGCCGTCCTGCGCGAGGACGGGCGCCCGCAACTCGAGCGCGGCGGCGTCCATCCGCGCTGGGAGGAGGCGCGCGCGGCGATCCTCGCGCTGGGCGAGCGCGCGGAGCGGGGCCTGTACGCCCGCCTCGACGGCGACGGCGACCGCCCGAGCGCGTACGCGATCCAGATCGACGTGCCCGTCCCCTCGCGGGTGTTCCTGCTCGCCGAGGGCATCGCCCCCGAGGCCATGCCGGACCTCGTGGCGCTGCATCACATCGCCACGATCGTGGCCGCCCAGATCCAGTCGCAACGCGCGGAGCGCACGATGCGCCAGCGGATCAGCGCGGCCCTGCTGCACGAGATCGTCGACGGCGACGCCGGCGCGGCGGTCCGCGCGCGCGTGCACTCGCTCGAGGTTCCCGACGATGCGCTCGCCACGGTCCTCGTGCGCCCGGCGGCGGGGAGCGAGCTCGCCCTCACGGACGCGCTGCACGACGGCCTGCTCGACCGCGACGTGCCGGCCCTGGTGGGCACCCACCGCGGCGACCTGATCGTGCTCGCTGCCGTCGACGGCGACCCCGAGGATGTCGCGCGGGTCGCACGCGATCTCGTGCGCGCGGCCGGCGCGGGTCCGTGCGCGATCGGCGTGGGGAGCGCCGGCCCGCTGCGCCACGCACAGGCGAGCTACCGCGAGGCGCTCGTCGCCGTCGGCTACGCGCAGCCGCCGGACGAGGAGATCGTCAGCTTCACCCAGCTCGGAGCCGCCCTCGCGTGGCTGCCGTCGGAGCCCGAGCGCCTCGCGCTCCTGGTGGACAGCACGATCGGCCCGCTCCTCGCGTACGACCGCGAGCACGCCGCCGACCTCGTGCGCTCGCTCCGCGAGCTCCTCCAGGCGGGCAGGAGCCCGTCGCAGGCCGCGCGCCGGCTGCACGTGCACCGCAACACGCTCGCGTACCGGCTGCGCAAGATCGAGGCGCTCACCGGGCGATCGCTGGAGTCCATGGAGGACCGCGTCGAACTCTGGCTCGGGCTGCGCGCGCACGAGCTGCGCCGCTGAGCTTCATCGCCGGACCCGGGTACTGTCCGTTGCGAGAGCCGTCGTGTCATCCCTTCCGCAACGCCCGAGCACCCCGTACCTGCCCCGCTTCGACGCCGGCGGCCGCCCGGGCGGCGAGGGGCCTCCGCCGTCGTTCCCCGAGCACGTCCGCCAGCGCCTCGAGCACGAGATCATCGAGGGCGTGCTCGCCCCCGGCGAGCGCGTCACGGAGGCCGGCCTCTCGACCCGGATGGGGATCAGCAGGACGCCCGTGCGCGAGGCGATGCGCCTCCTCGAGAGCCGAGGCCTGATCCTCCACCAGCGTGGCCGCGGCGCGTACGTCGCGCACCGCACGACCTTCGAGGAGGCGCGGACCCTCTACGAGCTGCGCCTGCCGATCGAGGGCCACCTCGCGGCGTCGGCCGCCGAGCTGTGCACGCCCGACGACGTGCGCGCGCTCGAGACCATCCAGGCCGAGTTCGCGCGCCTCGTCGCCCTCGACGCGGGCGAGGTCGACGTGCGATCGCTCGTCGCCCTGGACCACGACTTCCACTGGACCGTCTACAACCTCGCCGCCAGCGACCTCGTCTCCATCGTCGCCACCTACTGGGGACGACTCCTGCGCGAGATCTACGACCGCGTCTACACGAGCGGCACGCCCAGACGGTTCGGCGACGAGCACGAGCGCGTGATCGCGGGGCTGCGCGACGGCGACGCCGAGGCGGCGCGGGCCGCCATGCAGGCGCACATCCGCAGCGGCTGGGACGCGCTGCGCCTCAGCTACGAGCGCGACCCGGTCGCCCCGGCCGGCACTTCCTGACCCGGGGCGGGCGCCGGGGGCCTCAGCGCGCGGCGTCCGCCCCGCCGCCGCACGGGCCCGACGCCGGCCCAGCGGTGGACAGTTCAGGCCTTCTGTCGATTGTATGCAGTCGACTGCCTATGCTACGGTCCCGGCTGTCCACGACTGGTGGCGACCGTGAGGCGCCACGGAGAGAGCAGGGTTCATGTCGCTAGTCACGCAGCCGCCGCCGCTCGCCGGGCGAGTCGACGCCGTCACGCTGGAGGTCATCCGCCACGGTCTCGTGGCGGGCGCCGAGCAGATGGCCACGTCGATCGAGCGCTCGGCGCACTCGCAGGTCATCCGGGAGATGCTCGACTACTCGACCGCGATCTTCGCGACCGACGGCGGCATCGTCGCCCAGTCGACGCGCATCCCGATGCACCTCAACTCGATGACCCGGGCGCTGCGCACCCTCCTGCGCGAGCACTACCCCGTCGACGAGTGGCAGGAGGGCGACGTCTACTGCACGAACGACCCGTACTCCGGCGGCCAGCACCTGCCCGACATCCAGACGTTCGCGCCCGTGGTCCACGAGGGCCAGGTCGTCGCGATCACCGGCACGCTCGGCCACCATCTCGACGTGGGCGGGCGCGGCGCCGCGAGCTACGGCGCCGACGCCACCGAGATCTACCAGGAGGGCTTCCGGATCCCGCCGTCGCGGATCGTGCGCGCCGGCGTGCCGAACGAGCTGTTCCTTCCGCTGTTCGAGGC
>JAXDHC010000556.1:0-9618 GCA_034664705.1 Solirubrobacteraceae bacterium | reverse complement strand
GCGGCGACCACCACGAGCTCGTCGTCGCCGAGCTTCTCGCAGCTCAGGCCGCGGCTGACCGGGTCGCCCTCGACGACGACGACGGCGAAGTCGTTCTCGCCGGCCTCCGTGTCGGCCATCGCGTGCTCGGTGTCGATGATGTTGAGGACGATGTCGACGAGCGGGCGCTCCTCGCGGAAGCGGCTCAGCAGCGGCGGCAGCGAGTAGCTGCCGACCGACATGCTCGCCCCGAGGACGACGCTGCCCTGCGTGCCGTCCGACAGGCCGTCGAGGTGACGCCCCAGCTCGCGCGTGCGCCGCAGCAGGTCAGAGGCCCACGCGTGCACCGCGCGGCCGCCCTCGGTCAGGTGCATGCGACCGCCCTCGCGGTAGAACAGGGCGGTCCCGAGGCGCTGCTCGAGCGAGCGGATATGCGCCGTGACGACGGGTTGGGCGACGAACAGGCGGTCCGCCGCGCGGCTCACGCCGCCGAGCTCGACCACCAGCTCGAAGACCTCCAGCTTGTGCAGCGTGATGCGCTGGTCGATCGCCATGGGACCGTCCGCGACCATACACGCGCGGATGGGTGCGCGTCCACGGCATCGCCGTTTGGCTATCACCTCGCGGACGTCCCATGGTCGCCGGCGAACGCGTGCGCTAGCGTATGTCGGACCATCTGACCAAACCGGGAGGATCGTGTCAGACGACGTCTTCGCCCCCGTCAGCACCGGGCGCCTTTCCGAGGAGATCTTCGACCGCATCCGGGCGGCGATCGTCGACGGCCGCCTCCGCCCCGGCGACCGCCTGCCCTCCGAGCGCGAGCTGACGGAGCGCTTCGGCGTGAGCCGCGTGTCCGTGCGCGACGCGCTGCGCATCCTCGAGGCGAGCGGCCTCGTCGAGATCCGCGTCGGCGCGCGCGGCGGCGCGTTCGTCACCGTCCCGGGCCCCGGGCTCGTGGGCGAGGGGCTCGCGAACATGCTGTTCCTCTCGCAGGTCAGCGCGCTCGAGGTCACCGAGGCGCGCGTGATCTTCGAGCTCGGGATGCTCCCGCTCGTCTGCGCCCGCGCCACCGAGGAGGACATCGAGGCGCTGGAGGAGATCTGCGAGCGCTCGCAGGCCGAGGTCGACGCCGGCACGTACGACGTCGAGCTCTCCGCCGAGTTCCATCGCGCCCTCGCGAAGGCGGCGCACAACCGGGCCACCGAGCTCATGGCGGGGACCTTCTACGGACCGCTGCTCATGTCCCTGCAGCAGGCGAAGGCCATCGCGCCTGAGATGGGCCAGCGCGGCGTGACCGAGCACGTCGCGCTCGTCGAGGCGATCCGCGCCCGCGACGCCGACGCCGCGCGCGACATCATGCTCGAGCACCTGTCGCGGACCGCGACGCGCCTGGGCCTGTCGGTCGACGGCGACATCTGGCAGACGGGCAGCCGGCCGCACGCGTGAGCGCGGGGCCGGCGCGGCGCGGACGCTCGCTCGTCCCGCTGTACGCGGCGACCGCGGTGCTCACGCTGGGCGAGGGCAGCCTCGCCCTACTGCTGCCGCCGTACCTCGTCGGGCGGGCGCTGCCCGCCGGGCTCGTCGGGGTCGTGGTCACCGCCTACGGCGTCGCGTCGCTCGTCTCGCGCGTCCCGGCCGGCCTGCTCTACCGCGCGCGGCACGCGACCCTGCTCATCGCCGCGGGCTGCGTGCTCTCCTCCGGCGCCTTCGCGCTGATCCCGCTGACCGGCCACCCGGCGCTCGTCGCGGCCCTCGTCGCGCTCGACGGCCTCGGGTTCGGCCTGGCCTCGACGGCCACGATGGCGGCGCTCATCGACCGCCGGCCCCCCGGCGCCGCGGCCGGATCGATCATGGGCTGGTACACGGGCAGCCTCGGCGCGGGCTACGCCGGCGCGGGGTTCCTGGCGGGCGCCCTCGGCGACGGGCTCGGGCCGGGGCCCGCGATGCTCGTGCTCGCGGTCGTCCCGCTCGTCGCGGCGACGCTGCTGGGCGCCGCGCTGCGCTGGGCGCCGCGGCTCGCGGCCGACCGGCCGGCCGCCGCCGCCCGCGGCGCCGAAGACCGCCGGGGGGCGCAGGCCGGGTCGCGCGCCGGCGTCATCGCGCGCCTGCGCGGCTTCCGTCACCTGCCGGCGCTCGTGTGGGTCGCCTTCCTCGTCTCGCTCTACATCAACCTCGCCAGCGGCGTCCTCAACACCTACTTCCCGCTCTACGGCCTCTCGATCGGGCTCACGCTCACCCAGATCGGGATGCTGAGCGGCATCCATGGCATCCTCGCCGCCGTGGTGCGCTTCGGCTCGGGGCCGCTGTTCCGGCTGATCTCCTACCGCGCCGCGCTGCCCGTCATGGTGATCGTCTCGGGCGCCGGCGTCGTCGCCGTCGGCCTCGTGACGATGCTGCCGCTGCTGGCGGTCTCGTGGGGCATCGTCGGCCTGGCACGGGGGATCCTCCGCGTGGCCTCGAGCGCGCTCGTGATGGACGCCGCCGGCGCGGCGGACGCCGACCGCGGCGCGGCGTCCGGGATCTATCTCGCCGGCCTCGACCTCGGCAAGATCGTCGGCCCGGCGGTCGGCGCGCTCAGCGTGGGGCTCGTCGGCCTGCGCGGCACGTTCCTGATCGCCGGCGTCGCCTTCCCGGCCGCCTACCTCGCCATCGCCGCCGCGCTGACCCGCTCGGGCGCGCGCGGCGCGCGGGAGGGGGACCCGGCCGACGCCCGGCAGCGCAGCCGGCCCGTGGTCGCCGGCGGCGCGCGTGTCGACCGGGCCCTCCCGCGGGAGCCCTAGCTCTTGTCCTCCACGACCTTCCCGAGCCGCGTGAGCCGGTCGTAGCGGTCCTCCCACGTCTTCTGGTCCTTCAGGAGGCTGGGGAGGTCCACGAGGATCTGCTCCGCGTTGGCGGCGGTCTCGAGGTCCTTGCGCGAGACGTCGAGGTTGAGATCGGCGAGCACCTTCTGCCCGGCGCCGAGGATCCAGTCGTTGAACAGCATCGCGGTCGCCGGATGCCGGGCGCCGCGGACGATGCCGACACCGTTGGGCCGCGCGATGATCGGCTCGACCGGCGGCTTCCACGCCTGCGGCGAGCCCTTCTCGATCCCGTTCTGGATGAGGTAGCTGTAGTTGGAGGCGGCGATGCCGTACTCGCCGGCCCCGAGGAGCTCGCCCATCACGGTGTGGCCCTTGATGAACGACGAGTTG
Organism: Solirubrobacteraceae bacterium; assembly: GCA_034664705.1. Lineage (GTDB taxonomy): Bacteria > Actinomycetota > Thermoleophilia > Solirubrobacterales > Solirubrobacteraceae > JAOPZW01. The sequence goes on along the minus strand of JAXDHC010000556.1, from coordinate 6,448 downwards.
CGGGCCATGCTCTCGAAGAGCCGGTCGACCTCTTGCGGCGAGCGGCCCTTCTCCTTGACCCAGTACTCCCAGAGGGTCTTGTACCAGTCGACGTCGCTGAGCTCCATCTCGATCCGGCCCTTCCACTTCGGATCGGCGAGGTCCTCCCAGCGGCGCGGCTGCTCGCCGTTCTTGACGAGCTTCGTGTTCCAGCTGATGACGAACGTGTTGAAGCGGTCGGCCGTCCAGCCGTCGTAGTCGGAGCCGTCGACGAGGTCCCCCCGCGCCGGGGGCTCGTAGGGCGCCAGCACACCCTGGTTGTTGAGCGTGAACAGCTCGGGTCCGTTGGTCTCGACCGCGTCGGCGCCGCGGTAGCCGGCCCGCGACTCCTGCGTGAGGCGCTCGAGGACCGTCTCGCTCTGCGAGCGGTAGACCGACACGTCGATGCCGTACTCGTCCTTGAACGCCTTCGTGACGGCGTCCTCGACGTCGCTCGTCATCGACGTGTAGAGGCTCATCTCACCGCCCTCCTTGTCGGCGAGATCGGCGAGCTTGGCGGTCCGCGCCGAGCCGGTGAGCCCCTGCACTTGGGCCAGCACCCGCTTCAGCGCCGCGTCGGAGGCCGGCTTGGCCTGGCTTCCCGTGCCCGTCTGCTGCACGGACGACGGCGACCCGCCACACGCCGCGACCGCGAACGCGGCGACGACGCCGATCACCGAGGAACGAACGAGGACCCGCATCTGGCTACCTCCCCTGAGATGAGCGTCGGTAATATGGCATGACCAATAGACCGTTGTCAAGGCGCGCCAGACCGGGCCGCGCGCCGCCACGCGCGACCCGGCCTCGCCCCCCGACCCTTACGCCGAAGGCTTCCGCGCCGCCAGCAGCGCGGTGTAGAACATCGACCACGGCACGTCGGGCGCGTCGAAGCCCGCGTCGTGGAGCCAGCCCAGGTGCTCGGCGGGCAGGCTGAACGGGAAGTCGTGCCGGTGCGGCGGCAGGTCGCTCTTCGGGCGCCCGATGAAGTCGTAGCGGATGCGCCGGTAGCGCGCGTCCCAGTCGCCCGGGGCCCCGTGGTGGTCGAGGTTGAAGAAGAAGCCGCCGGGACGCAGCCGGGCGAACGCGTCCCGGTAGAGGCGCCGGATCGTCGCCGGCGCGAAGTGGTGCACGACGCGCGAGGTCACGATCACGTCGGCGGGCGGCGTGTCGATCCCGCCGAGGTCCTGCGCGTCGCCGATCACGAAGTCGACGCGATCGGCGTACGCGGCGAGGCGCTCGCGCGCGTTCTCGAGCATCGGCTCCGACGAGTCCGACCAGGTGCCGCGCGCGGCCGGGAACGCGTCGAGCAGCACCTGGAGGTACGGCCCCGCCCCGGCGCCGAGGTCGACGACGTGGCGCACGTCCACGCCGGCGTCGGCCACGAGCGCGGCCGACAGGCGCCGCGGCATGGCGAGCATGTCGCCGATGACGTCCTGCTCGAGCCAGCCCGCCACGTAGTCGCCCGCGTGCCAGGAGCCGAGCGGGCGCCCGGGCTCCGTGCGGTCGGGCGCGCCCGACCGCGGAGCCGGCGGGCTCACCGCGCCGCCCCGGCCACCGCGCCGTCGCCGGCGTACTCGGGCGCGTCCTCGAGATGCACGACGGTGTCGTAGCCGAGCTGCTTGAGCAGGCGGTTCTGCGCCGACAGGACGACGAGCGGCTCGTCGTCGCTGTCGTTCACGTGCTGGTGCACCGTGTTCTGCGGGACGTAGATCGTGTCGCCCGGCCCGAACTCGTGGCGCGTCGGCTCCTTGGCCACGCGCGCGTAGTAGCGCTCGGCGATCTCCGCCTCGACCTCCCAGTGGAGGCTGTGGCCGCGGCCGGAGACGACGTAGAGCACCTCGTCGGCCATGTGCCAGTGCTTGCCCGAGCGGCTGCCCGGCGGGATCTCCTGCTCGTAGAGGTCGACGCTGACCACGCGCACGTCGTCGCGCTCGCGCGAGCACAGCACGCGCACGCGGCCGTCGCGCGTCGTCTCCCACGGGCCGTCGTCGGGCTTGACGACCTTCTTGCGGTCCTGCAGGCCCGGCGTCCAGACCTGCGACCAGTCCTCGCGCGGCCCGAAGCGCTCCTCGTCGGCGACGGGGCCGCTGCGACCCTGCTGGATCAGGCCGAAGAACATCCACGCCGCCTTCGCCTTGATCACGAGCGCGACGGCCGGCTCGGTGTCGCTCGCGTTGAAGTGGCGATGCACGGAGTCGACGTGCACGACGACGAGGTCGCCCTTCTCCCAGTCGTAGCGCTCGTCGTCGTGGACCTCGTAGCCGCGGCCCTGGAGGATGTAGAAGACGGCCTCGTTCTGATGGCCGTGGCCGTGGTTGGACCGGCCCGGCGCGATCTCGACGAAGTGCACCTGGACGGTCTGCGTCAGGAACGGGTCGTCGCCCGGGCCGATGCGCCACCACGTGCGCGAGTCCGCCGAGTCGGCGGAGTGGCCGACCTGCGCGTCGTCGACGACGACGTCGTCGCCGCGCACCCGCGGCGCGGCGAGCTGCGCGCGGCGGAGCTCGTCGAGCCCGTACTGCTGCGACGAGATGCCGCGAAGGAAGACCCGGCCCTTCTTGCCCATAGGAGTGAAACCCCCGGATCGCTCTCGGTCGGTCGGTCGGTCTGCGGAACCGTAGCATTTGACTAACCATCAGACCAAGTGGACGAACCTATACTCGCGATGGATGGCCCGTGACCAGCCAGCCGACGCCCTCGAGGACGTGTTCGTCCCCGTCGTGTCGGAGCGGATCTCCGCGACGATCGCCGAGCAGATCCGCGCGGCGATCCTCGACCGCCGCCTCGCCCCGGGCGATCGCCTGCCCAACGAGCGCAGCCTCGCCGAGCGCTTCAAGGTGAGTCGCGTGACGGTGCGCGACGCGCTGCGCGCGCTCGAGGCCGGCGGCCTCGTGCAGATCCGCGTCGGCGCGACCGGCGGGGCGTTCGTCACCGCCCCGAGCGCCGGGGTGGTCGGCGCCGGGCTGTCCAATCTGCTGATGCTGTCGGAGATCGAGCCCGACGAGGTCGCCGAGGCGCGGCTCATCTTCGAGCTGGGGACCGTCACGCTCGCCGTCGAGCGCGCGACCGACGAGGACATCGCCCAACTGCGCGAGCTGTGCGACGAGGGCGCCGAGGCGCTCGCCGCCGGGGCCTACACGTCCGCGCTCTCGCAGGCCTTCCACGCGCGGCTGGCGACGGCCGCCCAGAACCACGCCGTCGAGCTGATGACGGCGAGCTTCGCCGGCCCGCTGTCCATGCACCGCGTCCGCGAGCGCGAGCCGGCGGACGTCTCGCACGCGCGGACGGTCGACGAGCACCGGCGCATCGTCGACGCGATCGCCGCGCGCGACGGCGCCGCCGCGCGCGACGCGATGACCGAGCACCTGCTGCGCGGCACGACGCTGGCCGGCTCGCCCGAGGGCGATCCGGCGGCGACGGCGAAGCCGAAGCCGCGCGCGGGCAGGGCGAAGGCGAAGGCGGCCGCGAAGAGCCGCCCGGCCACCGCGCGCCCGCCCGGCAAGGCCTGACGCGTCGGCCGACCGTGACGGCGCTGGCGCTCCGCGCCGGGCGTTGCTACGCTTCCCCACAAACGGTCCTACCATTCGACCGAAGTGGTGCGCGCGGCGCCGCCCGGTCGGCCGCAGCAGGGAGACGAACGTTCCATGGCTCAGCACGCGGTCACGAGCTTCGCCGGCCTCGTCGACGACGAGAACGGCGACTTCCGCCTCCACACGGACATCTACACCGACCCCGCGGTGTTCGACGCGGAGATGCGCCTCATCTTCGAGCGCACCTGGGTCTACCTCGGCCACGAGTCCGAGATCGCGGCGCCGGGCGACTACCGGACGACGACGATCGGTCGCCAGCCCGTCGTCTTCACCCGCCACGAGGACGGCGAGGTGCACGTCCTGCTCAACCGCTGCCGGCACCGCGGCGCCGTCGTGTGCCGGCTCGACAGCGGCCACTCGAACTTCTTCCGCTGCCCGTACCACAGCTGGGTCTACCAGAACGACGGCACGCTGGTCGGCGTCGCCCAGGCCAGCGGCTACCCCGAGGACTTCGACAAGGCGGGCCACGGGCTGCTGCGCGCGCCGCGGGTCGCGACGTACCGCGGCCTGATCTTCGCCAGCCTGGCGCCGGACGGGCCGACGCTGGAGGAGCACCTCGGGCCGGTGCGTCCCTACGTCGACTGGTGGTTCGACCGCTCGCCGACGGGGACGATCACGATGATCTCGCCGCCGCACAAGTACCCCTACGACGCCAACTGGAAGTGGCAGGCCGAGAACGGCGCCGACGGCTACCACGGCAACTACGTCCACGCCTCCTGGCAGAAGCTGCTCGAGCGCGCCGGCGAGGCCCCGGTGAAGGACATCAAGCGCTACCGCGAGGGCGGCTGCACCCGCGGGTTCCCGTACGGCCACGGGCTCCTCGAGCGTCCCGGCGGCCTGAACCCGGCGGCGAGCTGGACGGGCCGGATGATGGCGAAGTACCCCGACTACGCCGAGGCGCTGCGCGGCCGCTTCAGCGACGACGACATCGATGAGATCTCCGCGCGGCGGAACATCTTCATCTTCCCGAACGCCTATCTCTTCGATACGCACATCCGCTCGATCCGGCCGGTCGCCGTCGACCGCACCGAGGTCTCGCTGCGCGTCTACGCGCTCGACGGCGTGCCCGAGGCGCTGAACGAGGGCCGCTACCGCGCGCACGAGCGCTTCTACGGCCCGTCGGGCTTCGGCTCGCCGGACGACATCGAGATCTTCCTCTCCTGCCAGACCGGCCTGAAGGCCGACGGCATCGACTGGATCCTCATGAGCCGCGGCCTGCACCGCGAGGAGGCGGTCGACGGCGAGCTCGTCGGCCACTCCACGGACGAGACCCCGACGCGCTCGATCTACCGCGAGTGGAAGCGCCTGATGCAGAACGGTGCCGGCCCGGCGAGATCCGCCGCCCTCACCGCGGGGGTCTCCCATGGCTAGCGTGCCGACGGCCGAGCGGGTCGGCGTCGAGGAGGCGGCCGCGCTCCTGTATCGAGAGGCCCGGCTGCTCGACGAGCGCCGCTACGACGAGTGGCTGGACCTCTTCACCGAGGACGGCATCTACTGGCTGCCGATCCACACCGAGGGCGGCGACGCCGATCCGCGCTCGGCGATCTCGATCATCTACGACGACGCCGCCCGGCGCGGCGAGCGCGTGTTCCGCGCCCTGGAGACGCCGGTGCTCGACCAGAGCCCGCCGTCGCGCACGGTGCACCTCGTGGCCAACGTCGAGATCGACCGGGACGGCGACGCCGCTCCCGGCGACACCCGCGTCCACTGCGTGCAGTCGATCTCTGAGATGCGCGCCGGAGGTCCCGGGCAGGCGGGCCTGAACGAGCCGAGGACCTTTGCGGCCCGCTGCGAGTACCGCCTGCGCCGCGAGGCCGGCGGCCTGCGGATCGCGCTGAAGAAGGTCGCGCTGCTGGAGTCCGACCAGCCGATCTACAACCTGACGTTCATCGTGTGACGCCATGGCCGCGGAGCGGATCGAGAGCCGCGCGGGAGCCGTCGAGATCGAGGCGCTGCGGGCGCCGAGCGGGGAGCGCCTGCGCGTCCGCGACGTGCGCGCCGGCGCGGAGATCTGCCTCGACCCGATCGAGCTGGAGGGCCTGACCCGCGTCCGCCACGGCAAGCTCGCGGCGGCGCTCGGGCTCGCGGCGGATGGCGGGGCCGATGGCGCGAACGGCGCGGCCGTGGAGGCGGCGGAGACGGAGACGCCCGTCGTCGGCGGCGTCGAGGTCCTCCAGAACGAGTTCGCGATGGTGGCGGTCGGCCGCGTCGACGTCGCCGGGGGCCCGCACCTGCTGGTGCGCGACCTCGCGTCGCGCGCGGAGGTCCTGCTCGACCCCGGGGAGCTGTGCACGCTCACCCGGCTGCGCCACCGCAGCTTCGCGCCGATGCTCGACCCCAGCAGCCTCGTGCAGGCCGTCGAGCCGGACCCCGACCAGGTATGACGACGTCCGACACCGTCACCGCCGCGGTTGCCGTCGACGCGCTGCGCACGGAGCTTCAGGACTTCGCCGTGCCCGACGTCGGCCCCGACGAGGGCCTGCTCGCGGTCGAGGTCTCCGGCGTGTGCGGGACCGACTGGGAGATCTACCGGCGCGAGAGCCGCGGGCAGGGCCTCGGCCCGCTCATCCTCGGCCACGAGAACGTCGGGCGCATCGCGGCGATCGGGGAGCGCGCCGCCGCCCGCTGGAAGGTCGGCGTCGGCGACCGCGTGGCCATCGAGGAGTTCATCCCGTGCCACCACTGCGCCCTGTGCCTGTCGGGCCAGCACGTGCTGTGCGACGCGACGGACTCGCGCGGCAGCGCGCCGTTCCTGCGCTACGGCTCGACGCCGACGACGGTCGGCTCCGGCCTCTGGGGCGGCTTCGCCGAGCTCCAGTACATCCACCCCAACTCGCTCG
>JAXDHC010000555.1:0-2622 GCA_034664705.1 Solirubrobacteraceae bacterium | reverse complement strand
GCGGCAGGGGCCGCCGGCCCGGCTCGCTCCGCCCGTCCGCCGGGCGGCGCGATCGAGGAGCGTGAGCTGCCTCCGGCGCGCTACTCGTACGCCGGCGACGAGTTCCTGTTCGTCGAGCTCAGCGAGGAGATGAGCTTCCGGGCGAACTTCAGGGCGCGCGCGATCCTCCAGCGCCTGGAGCAGCGCGACCTGCCCGGGCTCATCGACCTCTGTCCCAACAGCACCTCCTACCTGATCCGGTTCGACCCCGACGAGGTCGCGCCCGATGCGCTCGTCGGCGAGCTGAAGGCCATCGACGCGGCCCTGGACGATCCGCCGGACTTCCGGTTCCGCTCCCGCGTCATCGACGTGCCGATCCTCTACGACGATCCGTGGAGCACGGAGTGCCTCATGCGCTACCGCGATCGCCACCAGGATCCGGAGGCCACGGACCTGCAGTACATGGCCCGGATCAACGGCTTCAGCAGCGTGCCCGAGCTCATCGAGGCCCACGCCGCCGCGCCGTACCTCGTCATGGGCGTCGGCTTCACGCCGGCGTGCTACTGGTCGGTCGCGATGGTTCCGCGCGAGCGGATCATCGTCGCGCCCACGTACATCCGCCCGCGCATCGACACCCCCGAACGGGCGTTCTCGCACGGCGGCTGCTTCGCCGCCATCTATCCGTCGCCGGGCCCGGGCGGCTACCAGCTCATCGGGATGGCGCCGGCCCCCATCTTCGACCCGACGCAGGCGCTCCCCGACTTCGCCGGCTCGCCGGTCTTCACCCGCACCGGCGACATCTTCAAGCACCGCCCGATCGACCGGGGCGAGTTCGACGCGCTGCGCGCAGAGGTCGAGGCGGGCACGTTCCGCTACACGATCCACGAGCACGACGTCGAGCCCGGGCGGTTCCTCGAGGATCCGAGCGGGTTCGTCGACCAGCTGCTGGCGGGGCTCTATGGCGATTGAGGTCCTCCACGCCGGTCTGTCGACGACCGTCCAGGATCGCGGCCGGCACGGCCTCTACAGCCTCGGCGTGCCGCCGTCGGGCGCGATGGACGACCTCTCGTCGCGGGTGGCGAACCTGCTCGTCGGCAACGACGAGGCCGCGGCGGTGCTCGAGCTGACCTACATGGGCCCGCGTCTCGGGTTCCGCGACGACGCGATCGTCGCGGTCACCGGTGCGGAGATGGCGCCCATGGTCGACGGCTCCCCCCGCCCGGCCTGGGAGTCCTTCGCGGTCAGGGCCGGGGAGACGCTCGGATTCGACCACCTCCGCGAGGGCGCGCGCTGCTATCTCGCCGTCGCCGGCGGGTTCGACGTCCCGGAGGTGCTGGGCAGCCGCTCGACCTTCGCGCGCGTCTCGCTGGGCGGGCACGAGGGCCGCGCGCTGATGAGGGGCGACGTGCTGTCGTGCGCATCTCCGCCGCGTCGCCGGAACGGGTCGATCGGCGCGAGGATCGACGAGGCCGAGCGCCCGCGGTTCCCCGGCGAGCTGGAGGTGCGGATCGTCCTGGGGCTCTACAGCCACCGGCTCACCGACGACAGCCTGGCCGGCTTTCTCGCGACGGACTGGACGGTGACCCCGAACGCGGATCGCGTCGGGTACCGCTACCGCGGCATCGAGCTGGCGTTCGTGGAACGCGACGAGGCACCCTTCGGCGTCGGGAGCAGCCCCTGGAACACGTGCTCGCTGAACTACCCCTGCGGCGTCATCCAGCTGCCGGGCGGCGTGGAGCCGATCGTCCTGATGAAGGACGGGGTCACCGGCGGCAACTACGCAAGCGTCGGCACGGTGATCAGCGCCGATCTCGACCGGGTCGCGCAGTCCAAGACACACGAGACGACCCGCTTCGTGTCCGTGTCGCTCGACGCGGCGCTCGAGGCGCGCGCGGCCCGCCGCCGGCGGTTGTCCCGCATCCGGGACCGGCTGGCGGCTGCATCGACACGACCCGCACAACGACGGAACGGAGCAGCAAGATGATGCGCAAACACGCGGCCCTCCCGGCGATCCTGGGTGTGCTGCTGATCTTCCCGTCCGGGGCGCTGGCCGACCGGTCCGGCGGCGACCACCGCGGCACGCACGACGGCGCCGGCGTCCGCGTCCACAGCTGCGGGAGCACGGACGTCGACGTACGGGACTTCACGGTGGGACCAGACGGGCAGCCCGGGGTCCGCGTGACGGCGACGCCCGACGACAACCGGCCGCTCGGGCCGCTGGACATCAGCGTCAACGCGCAGGTCGCCGTCCTGCAGGTCGTCCTCAAGACGAACGACGTGGCCGTCCTCGACGGCGTCAACGTCGGCATCACCCAGGGCAACGGGCCCGCAGCCGCCGGCGGTGATCCATCCGTCACCGGCGGCAACCCGTCGGCCGGCGCTCAGACGCCGCCCGGCGGCGCCCCCGCCGCGGCGGCCAATCCGTCGGGGATCAACATCACCGTGAACGCCCAGGTGGCGGTCATCCAGGTGGTCGTGGGGACGGGGAACGTCATCGTCCTCAGGGACGTCAACGTGAACATCAACCAGGGAAACCAGGTCCCCGCCGGGACCTAGGGAGATGCGCGCACGGGGATCTGCGTCATCGCGCGCGGCACGCGCCCGAACCGGATCCGACCCCCCCGCGCCACGAGCCGGCGCGGG
>JAXDHC010000554.1:0-5658 GCA_034664705.1 Solirubrobacteraceae bacterium | reverse complement strand
CCCGTTCGGGCTGACGCCGCGCGAGCGCCAGGTGCTCGAGCTGGTCGCCCGCGGCGCGACGAACCGCGAGATCGGTGCCGAGCTCTTCATGGCCGAGAAGACCGCGAGCGTCCACGTGTCGCGCATCCTCGCCAAGCTCGACGTCCGCAGCCGCACGGAAGCCGCTGGAGTCGCCCATCGCCTCCGGCTCCTTGCCGGGCCCGGGCCGCTTGGCGGCAGCGGGCGCTGAGCGGCGACGTCGGTGCGGCCCGCGGAGGTTTCCATAACGTCGTACAGCTCGATCGGCTTGGCGCCGGCGGTCGGCGGTGGCAGGCGGGAATCCCAGCGCCGCGCGCGGCTGCAACCGATGGTCGCTGCTTCGACGGCGAAGTCGCGCTGAGACGCTTCGACGAACTCGCCACGACCATGACCCGGCGTACTGCTGGTGTGCACCGTGCTCGCTGACGTCTTGGCCTTCGCCGGACGCGGGCAGTCCGGCGCTTCGCTGTCCAACGCGACTGGGTCGCCGTACAGCCGGACGCCGAGAGTCGATGAGCTGCGGCGCGGGCACCAGAGACGGAAGTCCGGAATCAATGCCCGATAACGCACGTTATGTACACCGATAGAGGTGAGGACGCCGTATTCGGTCGGACCGAGTTGTCGGGCGCGGTCCGATCCGTCCGGCGGTAGCTACACGGCAAGCGCGTCGGAGTCGGTCAGCGCGGCGAATACCCGGTCCGGCGAGGCGCTGATGACTCGGTCGGACGGCGGTGTCAGTCCGACTCATCGCGGGCGCGCCGGTAGCGCTCGTAGATCACGCGCGAGCCGAACGTCCTGGTCTCGATCGTCCAGCGGGACGTCTTCGGTGACCGGCGGCTGGAACGGCGTGCCGCCACCGGGGTGCGGGCGCCCGCACCCGCGGAACACTGGGCTGCCCCGTCGCCGCCGCCGCGCGATCGCGAGAGGTTTGGCCCATGCTTACTCCCAAGGTCACCGAGCTCACCCGCGCCGGTCATACCTGGGTCACGACGCCGCTGCCCCCGGCGCGCCGGCTGTCGTCAGTGCGCTAGGCAACGCCGCCGAACCGGCGAGGCCCGGCCCGCCAGGTACGTGACACGCAGCCCGCGGTCGGAGGTGGGCCTAGGCTCGAGGGTGAGGGTCTTTGGGCAGGAGGCCGTGGCCGTCGACGACGGCAGAGGCGACGTCGAAGAGCTTGCGGTTCGCGTCGCGGGAGTGGTGGCGCAGCATCTCGAACGCGGTCGCGTCGTTGACGGAGTGGCGTTCCATCAGGATGCCCTTGGCCCGCTCGGTGATGGCGCGCCGCCCGAACGCGCCTTCGAGATCGTGGTACTCGGCGAAACGGCGCAGCACGATGTCGATCGAGCTCTGCCAGTCCTCGGTGTCGGCGTCCGTGATGTAGGCGAAGACGCCGCGTTTGGAGGCCTCCCTGACGAAGTCGGCGTCGGGCCCGTGGAGCAGGGCGATCACTGGGCACGAGGCCTCCCGGACGATCCGCTCGATGAGCCCGAGCGCGTGATCGGAGCTCGCGCCGAGCCCGACCAGCGCGACGTCCGGCCGCTCCCTCGCGGTCACGGCGCCGACGTCCTCGACCTCGATCTCGCGCGCGATCACTTCGTGCCCCAGCGCGGCGACGATCGGGGCGACGAGAGCGAGCCGATCCGTCCGCTCGTTGGCGATCAGCACGCGGAGGTGCTCAGTGTCGCGGTCGTGCAACTCGGTGCGAGTCTAACCGCCGAAACGCCCTCTGTTAACGCGTCCGGAGCCTCGGGCCTGTTGGGTGTATGGTCGGAATCGTTCCGCTTCAAAGCACGCGGCGGCGCAAGCCCACCGACTCCAATTTCCGGCCGGTGCACGGCGCGATCCACAGCGATCGGCGCCGAACGCAAGCGTTAGGAGCCGGGCATGTCGACCTCTTCCTCGAAGCACAACCTCGCGGCCCGCATGGCGCACTGGAGCGGTCGGCATCGCAAGAAGGCATTCTGGGGCTGGCTGGCCTTCGTCCTGGTCGTCTTCGCGGCCGGCAACATGGTCGGCACGACGAACATCTCCGACGTCGATCAGTTCTCCGGTGAGTCCCATCGAGCCGAGGTGGCATTGGATCGCGCCGGCCTGCGCCCGGTCAAGGAGGTCGTGTTCGTCCAGAGCGACAAGCTCACCCTCAAGGATCCCCAGTTCCAGGCCGCGGTCAAGGACGTCACGGACCACCTTTCCGGGATGCAGTACGTCGCGGCCGTGGAATCGCCGCTGACCGGCGCCGGCTCGGTCTCTGCCGACGGCCATGCCGCTCTGGTGGACTTCCAGATCGCCGGCGACTCGACGCAGGCGCAGGAACGGGTCGGTCCGATCCTCGCCGCCGTGGCGACGGTCCAGGCCCGGCATCCCGCCCTGGACATCCGCCAGCTCGGCGGGGCGAGCGCCAACAAGGCCATTGACAAGGTCATCGGCGAAGACCTCGCGAAGGCGGGCGAGCTGTCCCTCCCGGTGACCCTGATCATCCTCACGCTGACCTTCGGCACGCTGGTCGCGGCGGGAGTGCCGCTGCTGATCGGGATCACCGCGGTGCTGGCGGCGCTCGGGCTGGTAGCGCTCCCGAGCTCGATTCTGCCGGTCGACGCCAACCTCCCGGCGGTCGTCCTGCTGATCGGGCTCGCGGTCGGTGTCGACTACTCGTTGTTCTACCTGCGCCGCGAGCGCGAGGAGCGCGCGGCCGGGCGCAGCGAGCGCTCCGCGCTCGAGACGGCCGCCGCGACCTCCGGGCGCGCCGTGCTCATCTCCGGCGTGACCGTGATCGTCGCGATGGCGGGCATGTTCATCAGCGGCGACAAGTCCTTCATCTCCTTCGCCGAAGGAGCGATCGTCGTCGTCGCGATCGCCGTGTTCGCCTCTCTGACCGTGCTTCCGGCGATGCTGTCCTGGCTCGGCGACCGCGTCGAGAAGGGCCGCGTCCCCCTGCTCGGGCGCCGGCGCCAGCCCGCAGGGCGGTCGCACTTCTGGGCGGCGCTCACCAGCCGCGTCATGCGCCGCCCGGGCCTGTCGGCCCTCCTCGCCGGCGGGTTCCTGGTCGCACTGGCGATTCCGGCGCTGCAGATGAAGATCGTCACGAGCGGCGTCGAGCAACTCCCGCAAGACATTCCCATCATCGTCACGTACGACAAGGTCAAGGCCGTGTTCCCAACCGAGGGCGTCGTGGCGACCGCGGTCGTCGAGGCCGATGACGTGCGCTCCGGCGCCGTCGCGGCGGGCATTACGTCGCTGCGCGCGAAGGTCAAGGCCTCCAAGGCGTTCCTGCCCGGGACCGAAGTCATCTACAGCAAGGACGGGACCGTCGCCCAGATCAACGTCCCGACCCCCGGGAGCGGCAACGACGCCCCGTCGACGCACGCTCTCAGCGTGCTACGCGATGACATCATCCCTGCGACCGTCGGGCGCGTCGACGGCGCGAGCGTCAACGTCAGCGGCGACGCGGCCAGCTCGGAGGACTTCGCCAGTCAGCTCAAGAGCAGGCTGCCGCTCATCTTCGTGTTCGTGTTCGGACTCGCCTTCCTGCTCATGCTGGTCACCTTCCGCTCGATCGTGATCCCGATCAAGGCGATCCTTCTCAACCTGCTCTCGATCGGGGCCGCCTACGGCGTGCTCGTGCTGGTGTTCCAGCAGGGCCACGGAGAGTCGCTGCTCGGGTTCACCTCGATCGGCGGGGTGACCAACTGGCTGCCGCTGTTCCTGTTCGTGGTCCTGTTCGGGCTCTCGATGGACTACCACGTCTTCATCCTCTCCCGCGTCCGGGAACTCTATGACCGTGGCATGAGCACCGACGAGGCGATCAAGCAGGGCATCTCGACCACGGCAGGGACGGTCACCAGCGCCGCCGCCGTCATGATCGGCGTGTTCGCCGTCTTCGTCACCCTGACCTTCCTCGACTTCAAGGAGATGGGGTTCGGGCTGGCCGTCGCCGTCCTGATCGACGCGACGATCATCCGCGGCGTCCTGCTGCCCGCGTCGATGAAGCTGCTCGGCGACTGGAACTGGTACCTGCCCCGCTGGCTGGAATGGCTGCCACGGGTCGGCGCGGAGCGCGACGCCACCCCGCCGAGCCGGTCTCCGGCCCCCGACGAGCCGGAAGCCGCCGACGCCCCGGGGCACGCCCCGGCACCGGCGTGATGCCCGCGCGGTGCCGTCATGGTCGCGCGACGGAGAGCCTCCGACGAGGGTCGCGCCGAGCAGGAGGCGCCCATGCCGGACGGTGACCTCGCGCCGGTTGCGGACGGCGCGGCAAGCCGCGCTGTCGACCGCAGGACGCTGCTGGTGGGCGCCGCCGGCGCCCTCGCCGCCGGCGCGCTGAGCGCGCCCGCGCGCGCCGCGGGATCCGCGACGTCGGTGCCGGCCGCGTCCGCCCCACGGTTCGATCCGACCCTCGCCCGCCAGCTCTCGAAGGCGCTGCGCACCGCCCTACGCGATCCGCGCGTGCACGCCCCCGGAGGGATCCTGCACGTGCGCAGCCCCGCGCTCGGCCGCTGGACCGGCGTCGCCGGCCTCGGCCGCGTGGCGCCGAAGGTCCCGATGCGCGCGGGAGACCGATTCCGTGCCGGCAGCATCATGAAGCCGTTCGTCTCGGTCGTGGTGCTGCAACTCGTCGAGCGCGGCCGGCTGTCCCTCGACGCACGGCTCCCCGAGGTGCTGCCGACGGACGTCGTCGGCCGCTTCCCCACCGCGCCCGACATCACGGTCCGGATGCTGCTCAGCCACCGCAGCGGGATCCCGGAATGGGACCTGCCCGAACAGGACGAGTACGCCGCGCGTCACCCCGCGCACGTCTGGACAATCGCCGAGATCCTCGATCTCGCGGCCGCCAAGCCGGCGGTGTTCGCGCCCGGAGCGGCGTACTCCTACTGCAACACGGAGTACAACCTGCTCGGCCTCGTCATCGACCGGGTCACCGGGCGCTCGTGGCGGCACGAGATCACCCAACGCATCGTCCGCCCGCTGCGCCTGACGCACACGGCCCTGCCGGCCCCGGGGGACCTGTCGATCAAGGGCGCGCACGCCCATGGCTACTTCGAGCTGAACGGCCGGATGGTGGACGTGACCCGCCTGGATCCCTCCATCGCCGGGGCCGCCGGCGGCAGCGCACTGGTCACCACCGTTCAAGACCTCGCGCACTTCTGGGACGCGCTGCTCAAGGGCCGCCTGTTCCGTCACCGCGCGACGCTGAAGGAGATGCTGACCTTCGGCCCGACGCCCGGCGACGCCACGTCCGGATACGGCCTTGGCGTCGAGCAGTACACCATCCCCGGCGGCATCGAGTTGATCGGGCACCTCGGCGGCGCCGGGACCTACCGCGCGTTCGTCGGCCGCCAGCGCCCCCAGGGCGTGACGATCGCGTTCGCGATGAACTTCCAGGACGACCCGTCGCCACTCATCTTCCCGGTGGTGAAAACGCTCGCGGCGACGCATCGCTGAGTCCGCGCGACGCGCGCGAGCAGCGAGACTGTCGTATTCATGCCAGGCAGCGGCGACGCGACCGGCGGCGTGGCGCACTGAGCCACTCCATTTCACCGAGAACAACGCGCCCCCGGGCGATCAGGAAGCGCTCAAAGGAGCCCGCGACGTGCCGGCAATCCTCCAGCGCCCACACCCGCTCTCCGCCAAGGCCGCGCGCCC
>JAXDHC010000553.1:0-3537 GCA_034664705.1 Solirubrobacteraceae bacterium | reverse complement strand
GAGGCGTCGGAGCCGCCGATGTGGTGGTCCTCGTCGGGGTGGTAGCGGAACACCGAGACGGGCTTGCCGAGCGCCGCCCAGACGTTGTTGAAGTTCACGCCCGCGGCCATGACGCGCACGATCACCTCGAAGGCGCCGGGCTCGGGGACCTCGATCTCCTCGAGCTGGAACGCGTCTACCGGCTCGCCCTCACGCTCCTGGCGGATGACCCAGGCGGCCATCGTCGCGGGCAGCTCGCCCGGCTCGGTCTCCACGTGTGCGATCTGCGACAGATCAACGGCCATCGGTAACGCTCCCAATCGCTTGCGGCGTGGCCGTCCCGCGGTGCGGAACCGGCGCGGGCGCGAACACTACTGGCCGTCGTGGTTCAGGTATCCGGAGCGCCGCAGCCATAGCCAGATCACGACGGCGGGGACCACCATCGCCGCGACGCCCCAGACGAGGAAGGCCCGAAGCGAGTCGATGTGGCCAACGAGCCAGGCGAAGTTCTGGCCGAAGTAGCTCGTGATGAGCGTGAGCGGCACGAAGATCGTCGCCAGGAGCGTGAGCCGCGTCGCGGTCTCGTTGAGGCGGTTGGACATCGACTGCAGGTAGACGGTGAGCGACTCGGCGAGGAGCTCGCGGCAGTACGCGATCAGGTTGGCCGCCAGCACGAGGTCGTCGTGGACGTCGCGGAACGGGTGGTGGACCTGGCCGGGCTCGATGCCGAGCACGCGCTCGATGTCGCCGGCGCTCGTCGCGAGCATCTCGCGCTGCGGCTCGACGACCTGCAGGAGGCGGAACAGCTCGCCGCGCAGCTCGGTGATGCGCCGGCGGTCGGCCGCGGAGGGACGCTCGAAGGCGCGCTGCTCGAGCCCGGCCACCTCGCGCTCGACGCCGCGCAGGACGGCGAGCATGCTCTCCGAGAGCGCGTCGAGGATCCGATAGACCAGTCCCGCGCTCGTGTGCGCGGGCGCGGCGTGGACCGCGGCCAGCGCCGGGCACGGGCTGCGGTGGACCGTGACGACCTCGGTGGCGCTCACGTGGATGTGGACCTCGACGAGCTCGGCGGACGCGCCGTTCGCGCGCGCGTCGTAGAAGACCATCAGCAGCCGGTCGCCGTAGTCGTCGATCTTCGCGCGCTGCCGGAACTCGCGCGTGTCCTCGACGGCGAGGGCGGGAAGCTCGACCAGCCGCCCGAGCTCGTCGATGTCGGCGTCGCTCGGGGCCTCGAGGTCCACCCAGAAGAACTCGCCCCGTTCACGGAGCGCGTGGATCTCGTCGGCGTCGAGGTGATCGAGGACACGCATCCGGCGCCGCGACCGTAACCGCGGCGCCGGATGGCGTCACGATCAGGCGCGCGCGGTCTCGCCCGCCGGGGCGGCGACGGCGCCCTCGGGCCCCGCCTCGGCCGACACGGGCGCGGGCGCGGGGCGGTCGGCGATCAGCAGCCAGGTGACCAGGGCCCCGACCGCGGCGACGGCGGCGGCCAGGCGCAGTCCGTTGTTCAGCGCGTAGACGAACGCCTCGCGCACGGCCTGGCCGGCCTCGCCGTCGACGCGCGCGCCGCCGGCGCCGAGCGACTCGGCGAGCTTGGTGCGCTGCGCGTCCGACACCCCCGGCAGCAGCGCGCCGATGCGGTGGCTGCCCAGGCCGGTGACGAGGGCGCCCATCGCGGCGACGCCGAACGTGCCGCCGACCATCCGGCTCATCGAGAGGATCCCGGACGCGACGCCGGCCTTCGTGTGCTCGACCGCGTTCATCGCGGCCGTGCTCATCGGCGACATGACGAGCCCCATGCCGATGCCCATGAGGACGAAGGCTCCGACGAGGAAGCCGTAGGTCGTGTCGGTCTGCAGATGCCCCTGCCAGAACATCGAGGCCGAGACGATCAGCAGGCCGGCCGTCATCAGCGGCTTGGGGCCGATGCGGTCCGTGAGCCGGCCGGCGATGGGGCCGGCGATGATGATCATCGCCGTCGAGGGCAGGAAGCGCACCCCCGCCTCCAGGGCCGTGTAGCCCTTGATGTTCTGCATGTAGAGCGCGAGGAAGAAGAACATCGCGAGCATCCCGAAGGACACGATGAACGCGACGAGGTTCGCGCCGAGGAACGAGCGCGAGCGGAAGAACGCGAAGTCGACCATCGGCTCGGGGCTGCGGACCTCCGCGACGACGAACCCGACGAGGGCGATCGCGGAGGCCGCGAGCAGCGCCACGATGGACGGCGACCCCCAGCCCCACGCGTTGCCCTCGACGAGCGCGAGGACGAGCGCGCCGAGCCCCACGGAGATCGTCAGCACGCCGGGGACGTCGACCTGGTGGCTCGAGGTCTCGTCGCGCGACTCCTGCGCGGCGACGACGGTGACGAACACCGCGACGATGGCGACCGGCACGTTGAGGAAGAAGATCGACTGCCACGAGACGTGCTCGACGAGGAAGCCGCCGACGACGGGGCCGATGGCCAGGGCCATGGCGCTGACGCCGGCCCAGGTCCCGATCGCCTTGCCGCGCTCCTGCGGCGGGAAGGCGTTGGAGATGATCGACAGGGTCGCCGGCATCATGAACGCGGCGCCGATGCCCTGCGCGGCGCGGCCGGCGACGAGCCACGCGTCGCTCTGCGAGAAGCCGATGAAGGCGCTCGACAGGCCGAAGACCACGACGCCGAACAGGAACACCTTGCGCCGGCCGAAGATGTCGCCGAGGCGCCCGCCGGTGACCAGCAGGACGGCGAAGCTCAGCGTGTAGGCGTTGACGGTCCACTCGAGGCCGCTGATCGAGCTGCCGAGGTCCTGCTGGATCGACGGCAGCGCGACGTTGACGACCGTGTTGTCGAGCATGACCATGAAGAGCGCGAAGCACATCGCGCCGAGGGTCCACCAGCGGCGGTTGTCGTCGGTGATGGCGGAACGGATGCGAGCGGTCATGAGTGGTGGGGGAGGTCGGCGAGCGCGGCCATGAGGCGGGTCCGCTGCTCGGGGTGGATGGAGGCGGTGAACTGCTCGAGGCCTTCGAGGCGGGCGCCGACGATCCGGTGGGCCACCTCGCGCCCGGCCTCGGTGATGCCGATGCGCTTCACGCGCCGGTCCTGCTCGTCCTCGCGGCGCTCGAGGTAGCCGCGGCGCAGGAGCGCGTCGACGGTCCGGCTGCCGCCGGGGAGGGAGAGCCCGAGCTCGCCGGAGACCTCCTTGACGGAGAGCTCGCAGCCGCAGTCGGCGAGGACCTGCAGCGCCTTGACGTGCGTCATCGAGAGATCGAGCTCGTCGAGGATGGCGAACATCCGGTGGCTCTGGCCCTTCATCAGGTGATGCCAGAACCGCAGCAGTTCCGCCGCGAGTTCCTGCTCAGTCACGTGCCGAGGCGCATCTGTTGCTTGCACGCACGCAAGTATTGCAGGTCCGCACCTTCCGGCGCCGTGAGGACTACCGCGCGCCTACAAACCCAGAAGAGGCCTTGACATCGCACCTCCCGGACCAGGAAACATGTGACATCCAAGCTTTGAGTTTTTAGCCAAAGGGGAGAAGTCACCCGAGCGCTCGCAAGGGGCTGGCATTGCTGTGC
>JAXDHC010000552.1:0-4871 GCA_034664705.1 Solirubrobacteraceae bacterium | reverse complement strand
CCGCGCCCAGGGCAACCACGTCGTGGGCGGCTTCGTGAACGACGGCAGCATCGTCCTCTTCGCCGGCACGCGCGAGGACATCATCTCGGTCGGTCTGCCGCGAGCGGGCTTCGAGGAGCTCCGCCGGGCGATCACCGGCCGGTAGCACCGCAAGTTTCGGTCGCGGCGGACGTTCTCAGCAGTCACGCCGCCGGCCCGGGGAGCCGCCGGCTCCGACCAGGAGCGTGGTCCGCCTGCGGCGGCTCGCGCCGAACAGAAGGAGAGGGCTTGTCACGTTCGCTGTCGCTGCGCGGCGGCGCCGCTGTCGCGGTGCTCGCTGCCGTCGGAACGACGCTCGCCGCCGCGGGACCCGCGTCGGCCGCGCCATGGAACTGCGAGGCGAGCGCACTCCGCGCCAGCCTCTCGAGTGCGCCCGCCGTCGAGCCGGTCACGGCCAATCGCGGCCAGGCCTCCTGCGCCCCGGCGCGGGCCGGCGGCGCGAGCGCGCTCGGCGGGCTTCCGGCGCCGGTGACCGGCAGCATCGTCGGCGCCGCGACGGACCTGCAGCCGCCCCAGGCCGCGGTCGAGACGCAGCGCGCGACCGCGACCGCGCAGGTCGCGACCCTGCGCGTCGGCGCCCTCCCCGGACAGCTTCCGGCGCCGCCGATCCCGGCCGGCCTCGGGGCCTTCCAGATCCCCGGCGGCCCGGCGGTCGACCTGCGCCCGGCCATCCAGGCCCTGCTGACGCCGCCCACGGAGCTCCTCTCCGTCCAGGCGGCGGACACCGAGGTCACCGGCCAGTGCACGAACGGCACGCCCGCGCTCGCAGCGAGGTCCAGCGCCGCCGACCTGCGCCTCTTCGGCCGGCCCCTGCCGACGAACGTCGTCACCGAGCAGGCGCTGAACGTCGTGGACACCCAGCGCATCTCGCCGTCGTCGCTCGACCTCTCGAAGGTCGTCCTGCCCGACGGCTCGTCGCTGCCGGCCGCGCTCGTCACGCCGCTTCAGGCCGCGCTCGCCGCGCTCCCGCCGATCGAGATCCCCGCGCAGGTCGCGCAGGTCAAGGTCGTCCCCGGCGAGGAGGTCAACGAGGGCGGGCGCCTCACGCGCCGCGCCCTGCACGTCACCGCCGCCATCGGCGGCCAGCCGCTGCTCGACCTCGTCCTCGGCGAGGCGTCGGTCAGCTCGGCCGGCGTGGCGTGCGCGACCCCGCTGGCGGCGACCCTCGCCGTCGCGCAGCAGTCGCTGCGGTGCACGACCAAGCGCCTGGTGCTCATCGACGTCCTCGAGCGCGCCGGCCGCGTGCACCTGCTGGGCGTCGCCGACCGCAAGCTCATCGGCCGCACGGTCGACATCCGCTTCGTCACGCTCCGCCCCGGCGACCGCGGAAAGCGCGTCGCCCGCGTGCGGGTCGGCTCCGACGGCTTCTTCCGCACCACCGCGCCCCTGCCGCCGCGCTCCATCCGGGCGTCGAACCGGGCGCGGTACCAGGCGGTGCTCGGCCGCGAGCGCTCGCTGCGGCTCAAGCTCGTGCGGCGGATGTCCCTCACCGGCGTGCGCAGCGGGAGCGGGAAGGTGACGATCACCGGGCGCGTCACGCGACCGCTCGCGGCCCCCGCGCGGACGATCGTCGTCAAGCAGCGGGTCTCGTGCACGAGGACGGTCGTCGTCAAGCGGGTCACGCCGCGGCGTGACGGCACGTTCCGCGTGACGCTCGCCGGACCGCCGCGGGCGCTCGCGGCGACCTACCGCTTCGAGACGATGGTGCGCAAGAACACGCGCAACCCGAAGTTGTTCCCGACCTTCACCCTCCCGCGGTCGGTCGAGTTCCGGTAGAAGAGGTGCCGTGGATCTCCGCGCACTGCAGCAGCCGCTGAAGGACCGCTACCGGTCCGACCCCTCGGCGTCGCGCATCACGCTCACCGCGCGCGGCGCCGAGGCCGCGGGCGGCCCGGTCACGTGCTCGATCGACCTGGGCCGCGCGCTCTACGACGCACAGGCCCATCCGGGCGTCGGGGGTCCCGGCACCGGCGCCTGCTCGGGCGACCTGCTGCTCGGCGCGCTCGCCGCCTGCGCGCAGCTCACCTGCCAGATGGTCGCCACGGCGATGGGCCTCGACGTGCGGCGCATCGAGGTGATCGTCGAGGGCGACCTCGACCTGCGCGGGACGCTCGGCATCGACCGCGAGGTGTCCGCCGGCTTCGACGCCATCCGCCTGCGCTTCGAGATCGACGCGCCGGACGCGAGCGACGAGGACCTCGAGGGGCTCATGGCGCGGACCGAGCGCTACTGCACGGTCCTGCAGACGCTGCGCCGGCCGCCGAGCATCGAGACCGTCCGGGCGGCGTAGGCCACGCTCAACGCGCCGGGAGCACCGACTCGGCGCGCTGGGCCTCGTCCGCCCCCGGCCCGGGCCGGACCCGCAGCTCGCCGGTCTCGATGGGCTCCGCGCAGTGGGCGCACACGAGCGCCGGATCGGCGTCGTGGCCGCAGCGGTCGTGGACGAGCACGCGCGGCGCGCCCCCGGGGGCGGCGTGGCGGTCGCCCCACTGCAGGAGCGCGACGAGCACCGGGCTGACGTCGAGGCCCTTGGCGGTCGGCACGTACTCGTAGGACTCTGGATGCTCGCTGTAGCGCCGCCGCTCCAGCACGCCGTGCTCGACGAGCGTCTGGAGGCGGTCGCTGAGGATGTTCGTCGCGATGCCCGTGTTGCGGCGGATGTCCTGGAAGCGGCGCCGGCCGAGGAGCACCTCCCGCATGACCAGCAGCGTCCAGCGCTCGCCGACGACGGCGAGCGCCCCGGCGATCGAGCAGTTCTGGTCGTCGAACGGTCGGTAGGGCACAGCCCCACGGTAGCCGAGCTGCTTGCATTCTGCCACTCGGTCGGCGTAAGCTCGTTGCATTCTGCAATCGGCTGGGTCGGGAGTGCGCATGCAACGTCGCTGGCGGGTCCTCGCCGTCGTCTCGGTCGCCGTGTTCATGGCGAGCCTCGATCTCTTCATCGTCAACATCGCCTTCCCCGAGATCAGGCGGGACTTCGCGGGCACGACGGTCGCCGGGCTCTCGTGGGTGCTGAACGCCTACGCGATCGTGTTCGCCGCGCTGCTCGTCCCCGCCGGCCGGCTCGCGGACCGGTTCGGGCGCCGGCGCGGGTTCCTCGGCGGCCTCGGGCTGTTCCTCGTGGGATCCGCGCTCTGCGGCGCCGCGCCGAGCGTCGAGACGCTCGTCGGCGCGCGGGTCCTCCAGGCGGCGGGCGCCGCGTTCCTGCTGCCCACGTCGCTGGCGCTCCTGCTGCCCGAGTTCCCCGTCGCGGAGCGCGCGGTCGCCATCGGCGTCTGGGCCAGCATCGGCGGCGTCGCGGCCGCAGCGGGCCCGCCGCTCGGCGGCCTGCTCGTCGAGGGCAGCTGGCGGCTCGTCTTCCTCGTGAACGTGCCCATCGGCCTGGCCGCCGGCGCCTGGGCCGTGCGGCTGCTGTCCGAGAGCCGCGACGCGACCGAGCGCCGCTGGCCCGATCTGCTCGGGACGGCGATGCTCACGGCGGGCGTGGCGCTGCTCGCGCTCGGCGTCGTCAAGGCGCCGGAGTGGGGCTGGGGCGCCGGGCGCACGCTGGGATCCCTCGCCGCGGCGGCGATCCTGCTCGCGCTGTTCCTCGTGCGCTGCGCGCGCCATCCGTCGCCCGTGGTCGACCTGTCGATGCTGCGCGTGCGGTCCTTCGCGATGGCGTGCACGTCCGCGCTGCTCTTCTCGGCCGCCTTCGGCGCGATGCTGCTCGCCGCGGTCCTGCTGATGACCGGCGTCTGGCACGAGTCGATCCTGCGCGCCGGGCTGTCGATCGCGCCGGGGCCGCTCATGGCGGCGACCTGCGCCGTGCTCGCCGGGCGCCTCGGCGCCCGCGTCGGCGCGCGGTTCCTCGCCGGCGCCGGGTGCGGGCTCTTCGCCGCCGGCTGCGCATGGTGGCTGTGGCGGATCGGCGCCACCCCGCACTACGCGACCGCGCTGCTGCCGGGCCTGATCGTCACGGGCGTCGGCGTCGGCTTCACGCTCGCGCCGCTGTCGGGCGCCGCCGCGGCGTCGCTGCCGCCCACGCGCTTCGCGACGGGCACGGCGATCCTCACGATGTCGCGCCAGCTCGGCATCGTCCTCGGCGTCGCGATCCTCGTCGCGATCCTGAGCACGCCGGACGCGGCCGATCCCGTCGCGGCGTTCGCGGACGGCTGGCGCTTCATGGCGCTCGCCGCCGCGGGCGCGGCGCTGGCCGCGCTGGCGATCGGCGACGTGCGCCCGCACGGCGCGGGCGAGACCGAGACCGGCCGCCCGCGCCCCGCGTCCGGCGCTCAGGCGGTGGCGCCCAGCGTCCCCGCCCCGTAGCGCTCGCCGTAGGCGGCGACGGCCTGCTCGAAGCACTGAAGCGGCGCCGTCATGAGCCCGGCGCCGATCTGGCCGCCGTTGCGGCCCGCCACGCCGATGTCCATGACGGGACCGATGCCGGTCGCCACGACGCGCTCGATGTCGATGCCGGTCGGCACGCCGCGGAAGCTGAGCGCGGGGATCCGGTAGACGGGGTGCTCCGCGACCGTGATCTCGTACATGCGCTCGGTGTTGGCGATCATCCCCTGCGGGCTGCCGCCCTGGTAGTCCTGCAGCGGGAACGCGGCCGCCTGGGCGAAGCCGCCGAGGCCGACGGTCTCGTTGATGATGCTCTCGCCGCCCATGAACTCGATGTCGTCCTTCGTGTAGTCCTCGAAGAGCTTCGCGTCGATCTCGGGAAGGTCGCAGCGGAACCACTCGTCGCCGAGGCCGCTCACGCGGATCGCGAACTCCTGGCAGGAGAACGTCATCGCGGTCACGACGCTCGCGCCCTCCATGTCGCGCGCCGCGTCGGCCGACGCCTT